>NZ_QNRX01000013.1 GCF_003317055.1 Alkalibaculum bacchi | reverse complement strand
TAAAATGGTCTATCAGTATGCATTTGATGGTCTATTTTAATGCATCAGGTGGCTCAAAAGTTAGCATCGATGGTCCATTTGAAATGCAATATTCACTTATCATATATTTCATTTACCTGTTAGGTAAATATATAATTATTATAGCACTATTTACCTAATAGGTCAATAGTACGTATTAGAGTATTTTTTAGCTGTTAGGTCAATGGTCCTTTGTGAAGTCGAAATATAAAAAAGTGGCGAAGCCTATTGATCATAAGTTGACCGAAGACTTCGCCTCTTTGGGTTTCTATATTTAGTTTATGGTTTATATAAAATAAATGCACCAAGTTTTTATATCTTAGTGCGTTATACATTATGTTGATATTCTCATATTTTTATTATGGCAAATTAAAATTAATCATAACTCTGAATCGATATTTATTTGGCTCTCGATGAATGTTTTTGAAATGAGCATAGCTTGAATTATGTGTTGAAAGCGATTAAATTGTGAGCTTCCTTTTTCATATTTACTTTGAGCTTTTTTAGTTTTATTAATGATTGAAACTATAGGAGGTAGTGCCTCTCTCAAATCTTTCCTTGTATAATTTGTTGTTTTATCCCATGATAGAAGAGACTTAGAAATATAGAGTGCTTTAATTCTATTTCTTAGGAGCGAATGTTGAGATGTCCCTTCTGAAAACTTAAGTTGCATTTTTTCACAATTAATAATGGTAGAAGATAGTAAGGATATTGCCTTTTCTAATTCTGCTTTACTGAATTCCATCATGATCCCTCCTCTTCAATTTGGAATTTATTATTTCCTAACAAATTGAGTATTGATGAATTTCACGAACAAATACCCAAGAGCAATTCCAATCATATTAAGAATTATGTCATCAACATCAAAGCTGCCTGTTTTAGTAATATATTGAAACACTTCAATGCAAAGGTCTACAATAAACCCAACACCGATAACTTTCCAAAACGAATTAATTTTCCTAAACGCTATAGGTAGTAAAAATCCAAAAGGCATAAACGGCACTATATTTCCTATTAAATTATATCGTGCCCATCCCTCAGATATGTTCTCTAGTTGCGTACCTATACTTCGAAAAGGAATCAGATTGTAATTGATAGAACCAGGTAAGCTGTTGTTTTCAATTCGACTGATAATACCTGAAGTTGAACCATGAAATTTTATGACAACCAGAAGAAATAGTGCTATTATATAAATCCACCAAATTATTCTTAATGTAATTTTTCTTTTGTCCACCTTTGTCATAAAACATTCTCCTCATCAAAAAATTCTATTTATCTATTTGATTATAACTAATACTTAGATCGATATAGAAATAATATTCCATTATTGTAAAAACTAATCCATACTTAGTTTTTCAATAGCTTGTTTTTCATTTGGCAAAAAGAATATATCTTTTCCTTTATTACATTCATAAATAAAATCTTTCAAACTCTTGCTTGTATATATAGAGAAATCTCCTATGATAGCTATTTTCTTTCGATAATTTATAAATTTTTGTAATATCTCTCCTGCTATCTTGGTGCTTAGATCAAAAAACTCTTCACATATTGATGATTTATTTATAATCATACGACTACATCCTGTTTCATAATCTACTGTAGCAAAAAAATCCAGTGCTGATTGCACATCTGTTATCAGTATATCTTCACTATTTACAATCGCAATTTCAATATTATTCTCTTTAATAACGCTTATTTGCATATTATATTAATCCTCCTTCTCAATAAATTGTCTTTGCGTGAAAAATTTACTTATATAATTTATGCAAACACAATATAATGTAAGTGGAGAGAATGTTGTCGAACATCAATTACCTATTTTTAACATATCAATGCCTTAGATCATTTCTTACTTCTATTTTCCATTTGTTAATATTAGATATTGCATTTTGCTCTCCACCTAAGTATATATCTTCAATTGTCATAGACCAACATCTTAACTCACGCTTTCTTTCCTTGTTTGGAATAGGGTTTGTTATTTTCCCTACTGATTTTACTATTTCACGATTCTTCTTGAGAATATATGGTGTATCCCAATTATTGTCATAAGCATCAATAAACAGATTAACTAAATGCTTATATCCTTCTTCTGTATAATTTGAAGGATGTTGTATCATATAACATGAAACAAGCCAAAAATGCAGTTCATATAGTTTAGGATCATTATGTTCCCAAACAATGGGAAAACCAAATAATTCATAGCATGAAAATCCATTTGTTTCTCTGGTTCCACATTCTATACACCTACCAAATTTCATAACTGTATTATTATCAACCACTTATCATCAAACTCCTTTATTAAATTTGATATTCAGTTTATCCTATTACGTAACGTAAATGTCAATTGATTCTTTATCGCAGGGTTTTAAAATAAAGTATTAAAAGCTATTATCGATATCTTTTTCTGCTATGTTTATATCCAAATTACCAGTCATCTATAAATCACCCCCAAAATAGGGGTCAAAAAACGGTGTTTTTTCGCTCTTTTTTTGATCTAAAAACATCCCTAAACCACTATATATTGTGGTCAACTCCTACTTTTTGTCCTCCGAACCACAATACGTCATCAGAATTATACTCTCAACGTGCATACCATAAGGAAACATATCCACTGGTTGTATTTCTTTTAGTTTATACTCATAACAGTGGTCTGAAATAACAAGCAGTTTTATAGTGTAATACTATTCATTATTATATCACCTAATAGAATATTGCGAAAAATCACATTTCTCTTTCTCGATTAACAAAACATATTGTTATTAATGTACATTATTCTTACTAAAAAAAAGAATATTAGGATTGTTGAGATACAAAATACAGCTTATTGATTATCATTTTTCTTCCCCTATTGTATAAAGCTAGTGGGAGGTTTTATTTGAGCAGTGAATTGTTTAAATATGTCCCTACTCCAAACTGTCCCCTATTACTACAGGTGCAAAAACTTGGCATGTTTCCATTGCCTTGATGCAGTTATAATAAATCACTTGCCAATCTGGGTAAAAAGAAGAGCGTAACTGACAACCTGACCCAATTTTCCCCGTCCCTCATGAGTCATAGAAAAATTTATCTCCGCCGAACCCTACGAATACCGTAGCGAAAGATATATCTACTACCGAGAACTAAAAGCAAATCAAGTCATAGAAATAGTAGCAAAAGCCTTCAATATAAATAACCCAGAGTTTATAAAGATTAAGTATAGTCATAGCATCACAAATTTTAAAGCAGTATCAATATTTTTAATGAGATGCCTCTGTGATTATAGTTATAAAGAGATCTGTAAGGAAATTGGCAATCTCACCCTATCTCAAGTAGCTAAACTCAACCGAAAAGGTTTTGACCTGATACAAAGTAATCCAAAGTATCAAAGCCTGTTGCCAGATCTGCTTGAGAAAATTAAAGTAGCCTAACAGCTTATCAATAATAACAAGTATAATTTGAGACCACTATAAGATGGTCTTAGAGCTATGTAACAATTTCTAAAGATTCCTTATATAATGCTTATCAAAATCAGTTAGGCATTATTTTTTTGCCCAAAAATCTTTATTATAAGAAACTACATGTATTACTTCGTCTCTAAACTGCTAAAAGTACAGATATGTCCCCTTGTTACATCAAGTTCTGCCTAAAACAATTTTTCTATTTCCTTTTTTGTTTTTAATTTATAAAAAGCTATAATTACACTTGTATAATATTGCATCATCCAATCATACCAGATTTCTTTACTATAATTACCTTTTTGGTCAGCTCTGTTATGACGAATATTATACCCATTAACAATGCCAAAAATTAGTTTGTCATGTTCATTCTTAGGAATTTTATATTCTTCATTGAGTATATTTTTTAATTCCTCACGCTCATTTTCTAATATATCAGCTAATATATTAATTGCCTTTTTCTTTGTTTCCATATTTGAATCAAACCGATAGAACATCGAAGCTGCGGTAGATAGTTGCTCAAACACCCGATTTGGCATATCCTTTCCATCATAAGATAATTGTTGTTTTAGAATTTCGTTTGGCAATTTCATTATGAAACCATTTGTAGGTTCAATATAATATCCACCATTATACATTCTTAAAATGTTATTTATATGTTCAGCATACTCTTCCCTAGGAACTTCCTGCATTAACTTATTATCTTTATAATCATATAATGCTATATGGTCATATAATATTTCAATAACAGAAAATAAAATTTCCTCTGTGTAGTATTCGGAATATTCATAAATTGGCCATACTTGTCTATCTTGTAATCGAGTAGTAAAAAAGACCTCTGGATCAGGTGCTAAAGATGGTGGAATTATCTGCTCTTCATTATTTGAATATGGGATTAACCTCCAAACTCCCTTTGTAGCACATTCCAAATATTCTTTGTTTGAAAAGTACTGGTATGTTTTAATAAAGTAGCTTTTAAGTTCATCAAACGATATTGAAATTGGATTTTTTATAAGTCGATTTCGCTCTGCATAATATTTTTTCATTTATTCATCTACTCCTTTATATTAAAACTCAGACGGGCATATCGCGACGGCAGAATGTGTGAAAGCACACTTTTTATGCCACGTTTGGATACGATAATATCACATTTTCAACCTGCTTTTGTTTCTGGTGATACTTAAAAAGAGTAATAAAATACGAGCCTTGAAGTACTCTGTTAACTTCTCAGTTCCTATTATATTTATTACTCTTTTTAAATTATAAATAAAAAAGTGCATATGAGACTCAGATATCTGTTCCATTATTGCTTGTACCCATATGTCTTGCATCTGGGTCTGTTATAGATAGTTCTCCTTCTTCTTCAATGCGTTTTCCAAGCTCAGTAAGCTCTTCTATTTTCTTTTTTGCTTCTGCTATCTTTGTGAGGATTTCTTCTTTAGATAATTTCACTGTTTCATCCGATTCCAAGTCGTCAGATGCAGCCAGTAGCTCCATATATTTATTTGCACTTTGCTCAAAGTGAGCAATCTGCTTTTTAACTTTTCCTTTTGTATAATTCTTTCTTCTTGAATTATTCGCTCTAAATTTGCTGCCATCGACGGCAATCATCTCTTTGCCATATAACCCTAATTCTTTGCATATAGAAGAGAAGTGCTTAAATAGATTTGTTAAACTTTGTTTGTTGTCTTTTCGAAAATCTGCAATCGTCTTAAAATCTGGCTTTAAATTCTTTAATAACCACATTACTTCTACATTTCGATGACATTCTTTTTCTAACTTTCTTCATGATCGAATCCCCCCGAAATATCCATAGGTATATAGCTTGCACATATCCTTAGGATTATATGGCTTTCTTCCGGTCTTTTTAGGTGTAGCGTATGTAAAGCCTAGCTTTTCCATATCTAAGCTATCGATTAAAGCATCAATTACTCTAGCAGGATTATCATCATAAGATTCTGGTATGAAGCCAACTTGATTTCTATCAAATTCTGTATGGATATATCTTGACATAACTACACCTCAATTTTCGACTTTTATATGTACATTATACTATATTTTCAATATTCAAGGTATAAAAGTGGTCGTTTTCACACATTCTGACGTCCCTAATGGGTCTTCGATAAGCGGTTGGAGGAACTGCAAACAGAACTTTTGAAGTTGGCCACTTCTAATGCGGACTATGAGAAAGTAAGCGACGACATCCACCGCCGGCGTGACCAGAAGCAGAAACTACAGGTTGAAAACGCCAACCGTGATGAACTCAAAAAGCGTATGGCTGATATGAGCACATTCTTAAAGAAGCAATCCATCGCTCTCACCGAATACTACGAGCAACTTGTCCGGCGGTTGATTGAAAAGGTCACCATCTTCGAGGATAAATTCAATGTTGAGTTCAAATCCGGCTTGACTGTTGATGTAAACGAATAAAGGCAAACCGAACAAGGCACTCTATGGGAATGGCAACGTAGGGTGCCTTGGTTACTAGATTGATGAGCACTCTAGTTTTAAATCCTCTTCACTTTTTTTAATCTTCACTTTAAAATCTTCATAATTAGCAACTTCATTAGGAATTGTCAAACCACACTTAAAAACCATTATGTCGTCTCTTGGACAAACATTATTTTCATAAGTGGAACCGCTATTCATTCTTAGCTCAATATTTTCAACTCCTTGATTTTGTGGATATAAATAAATACCTTTTTTAGCATCAAATCTAAACATATATGCTAACAATTGCTGATAATCACTGCCTTTTATGTTTTCGCAAGGCTTATACTTCGCATCGACGATTATACGATTATCCACCTCGTGGCTGATAAAATCTGGATAGATTAGACCTACATTCCGAGCAAATAGTCGTTGTGCTCCTTTTCTACCTTTGTTCATTGGGTGATGAAAATCACTGCCAATTAGCAAGTTGATGTATTCCTCCCAGATCCACGAACCGTCAAACAAGATACCGTGAATCTGACGCATACCAGGGCCAATTTGATGCTTCTCATGCTGTAAAATCATTATGCACAGGCGCTGTAATGCCCTGTACTCACGATAATACGCATGGCGGATGGGGTTCTTGATGTTTTCGGCTATGACTTTTCTTCTATCAAAAAACTCATAGCCATTAGTCGTTCCTACGACTAATGACACTTCGTCTTTTGTTTTTTGCAACAGATTATTACCATAAGGCTTCTTCTTGATAAACTCAATCGTATGGCGAATCAACTGCATCAAATAATTATCATATGAAAACTCGCGCTGATTATATGCTACATTCCCGATAAAAGGAGTATTCTTTCTGACATGGCGAGGAATATCGATTGACCCTTTAACATTTCCATCGTTATACTGATTCTGAATATACGTCTTGAATAGACCTTTGCGCATCGCTTCTTTTAAATAGTGAGGAAACAAAAATAGTAGCAGGTTAAACATAAGGCTATCTTGATTAGAATCGGTATTTAGCTCTAAGATATTGGGAAAACTCAGTACGCATTCAAGCAAATATTGAAAAAAATAATCACATATGCCAGTTGAAAAACGTGATTCAATGACAAGGCGTTCTTTGCCATATCCTAAAAATCCCATAACATTACTTGAACGATAACAATCATTGAAGCTTTGTAAAATCACCTGATCCTTACTTATATCTTCTGCATCTTTTATAAGTTTAGGGAAAATAAATACCCCTTCTTGTTCAAGTTGTTCAAGTGTCTTATCAATAATTTTTTCTGTCACATTGCTGATTCCATCAAAGAATCTTTTACTAATAAGCGCATTATCCTTAATCTTGAGTTCTGTCATTTCTGTCCCCTGTATAACCATACCCTTTTGCAAACTTCTCCATAATGCCGTTTTCATCATACATACCGCGAACATATTCCTGAAGTAACGGCTGAAGATAATCTGCCCATAATTGGTCAAAGGTTAAATATTTTAACTTCAAAAAATAAGATGCGCCGATGTGATAGTTTTCGTTAAGCTCCTCGACATTTGAGATTTCATTATTTAAAGCTGTCATTCGACGGATCGCTTCTTCTTTATCTTCGCCAAGTGTATCTAACATTTCCAATCGTTCATCTGACTTTATCTCGATAAATCTGAAACGACGACGCATTGCAAAGTCAAAACTATCAACTGAACGGTCAATATCGTTCATCGTTCCAATAATATAGACGTTCTCTGGAATGTAAAACTTTTCGTCTGGATTATCATGCATATTTGCATACTGTGTGGACACTTCGCCAACTTGTCCGCGATATCCTGGATCAATTGAGAAAAACAACTCTCCAAAAATTTTAGAAATTTCACCACGGTTAATCTCATCGATAATAAAAATGTAAGGCTTCAATTTATCTGGCTTTGCAACTGACTTGGGCGCTGGCGACTTGTTAGCTTTAATCGCATTAAAAGTAGCTAGATAATAAGAATCTTTTTGAAGTCCAGTTACTCTACGAAAGAACAACGTAACATCTTTTACTTGAGTGAAATTTTGGCCAGACTCCAACATCCCTTTTAATTCACTGATATTTAGCTTCAACTTATTTGATATCTTGTTTTCTGGGGCAGAAATATGAATGTATTTATCATCAATACCGGTGATATAGAATTTAGTACCACGAGCGATTTCCAGCTCATCTACACCCAACTCAATGCTTGAGAAATAATCAGACATAATTTCTTGAATAGATGCTTCTTTTTCTATCACTTCCTGGGGCTTTTGTGAATCATCAAAGTTCTTTTTCGCTTTTGCTACAAATTTCTTAAATACACCTTCCTGAAGCTCAAATCCCACAGAACCATCATCATATGTCTTTGGACGCAATCCTTCAACAAAGTCAGAATAATCGTAATTTGGGTGGAACTGAACAAATTCAACCTGTTTTTTCTGCTCATCGGTCAGTAGAGAAAAAGTATCAAAATAGCCATTACTAATGATATCAGCAGCAATTTCTTTTGCGAGATACGTTTTTCCTGTCCCCGGTGCACCACGGAGAATGATGTTTTTAGACTCAATAAGACTACTGGAATAAGGATTTCTATACCCGCTGATTGCTTTAACTTGCTCTTCAATTTCTACTTCTTCATTTTCAGGCTGCTCAGCTTCTTTTGTTTCCTTTTCGCGATAGACGAGAACGAACTGATCACCCTCATGGCCAAAACGCTTCAAGGAATCCCTGACGAATAGGATGGTAGAAAAAATATTCCAACAATAAATAACAAACTGTTTTTCTGCATCATAGCTATATATTAAATATTCAATTGTATTTCTATGTTTCTTAAATTCTTCAACACTGGAAAAAATGCCACGAATGACTTCAGTGCTTGGAGTGTACTGGCAAATCGGAAAATTTTCTTTTTCCTCAGCAGGTAAAGCGGCAATTAATTGCTCAAAAACCTGACAAGCCAAACGTGGCATGGTTTGGTTTGAGTTTCTTCTTTCGCCCTTATTGTATTTGCGACGAACTACCGCTCCACTAGCATTTTTAAAATATGTATCAAGTGGTTTGTAATTATCTCCAAGGCCAATATTGTCCAACGTAAATTGATCGTCAGTTGATGTTACTTCGTTTGCCGTAATAATCAGCTCAAATTTCTCTTGCTTTGTTTCAATTAGAAAGTTGAGTCCTTCTAAAAAGTTTTTTGCCTCTACTGCGTTAAATCCCTCAGTTGAAATTGCTTCGTGATTGACTAAATGATTTGCTACTGCAATAACGTATTTGGGTGGATACCTCTTACCTGATTTATCAATCAATTCATACTTTGTACTTTTGTTTTTATCCGGTACATCATTTTCATCAATATATTTAATCGCTTTTAGAATATCATCTTTTGAAATGTTTTTTGAGATTGCCATTTAAAAACTCCTCCTTACCATTGCGTATTTATCTCAAAACTTTGGTTTTCGCAGTAACTTCTGCGGTAAAACTGTTCTGAGTTTTTCTTCTGTATGAAACATAAGTTTGTTACATGCCCTATCAATAAGACTAAAAAAACCTTATTGCAGTTATTCCGCAACTTATTATACCAACATCCAATCTGACCACTTGACTATCAAAAACCGCCTTGATGGACTTGTTTCTTTGAACCGAAAAAATCATGATTTTACACAATGGGTTTGCAGCAAACTCAATCTTTTACGCATGACATCAATACTACCGTCTCAACATGGTCGGATGAGGAAACATATCCAAGGATAAACCCGCCTATAATATTTAACCCCATATCTCTTGCTTTAACATTTGGAATAGGACTTTCTATTTTCCCTGGCCATGAAAATTACCTCCTAGATATTTCCTTATCAATATATAATATTTTCATTAATTATTTTCGGTTATATATTCGTACACGTCTTCACGTACCTCAGTTTCTAATTGATAGTAAAGTTCTACGGCAGTAAGTCCTGAATCATTCATTACAATTTCTTTAGGTTCGTCGATAGCGTGCATTAATCCAAGGTAATAGAATTCTTTTGAGGCTTCGTCATTTTTATCTTTTCTTACAAATAAATGAATCGCTACGTTCTGTGCTTTTGCGTTATAGATAGTTTGTACATCCTTGGAGCTTTTGCTTCTCTTAGATTTTGATATAGCAATTAATTTTTTGCGAGATTCAAAACGATCCTGGTATTTAATAGAGTCTGCAATATCGTCATCCTTATGGTAGTTTATGAAGACGGGAAATGTTTTTGTCTTTTCATCATATTTGTATCCGCCTATATTTAGGGCTACCACATTCTCTTCCCATTCAAGAAGTCGACATACTTCTTCATAAGAGTATTTCATATTTAATTGAAAACTCATTTGATGATAACTGTTTCCATAACGGGATTGATACCTATACAAACCGTAGTCTACTAATTCTGTAATATCCCTTCGTAAATACTCGTCCTCTAATGCTTTCTTAAAAGTTTGAGAACATTCATAGCCATCTCCACCTTGCTCGATAAACACACAAGATTTATAAGTATTTTTACCTGTTCCTGTTGCAAACTTGTTAGTGAGCACATTAATAAGGTTAACTTTTGTTTTATGTGTCACCTTTAAATGATATGTCTCTCGTAGTGTTTTCAATGTTTTATCAATTACATTATTTTCACCACGTAAGATATTTTTTAAAACTATGAGCTCATGAGGTCTTTTTCCTAGGGCTAACTTAATCGAGATGAATTCTAGTATAATCAATTGCTCCCGGGTGTAGGCATATGCTTCGTCTTTGTCATGTTTCATTAGAAAATTACTATAAGATCCGTAGTTTTCAAAGATGAGTCCCACATCTATTGCATCATGCTTTTCAAAGTCCATAAGATAGGGTACATGGCCCAAACGAAACTTTAGATTTTGATAGCTGTCCCGAATCAAACGTTTGATATCGCCGTTTCTGATTTTATCAATTGATTCAAAGATTTTCTTCTTAGAAATTGTATCAAAATTCACGGTAGAACAGCCTGGTATTACCTTGCTACCTTCTACAACAAATCGTCTAATATTGTCCTTATTAAAGCTTCTATCATCTGAAAGAGCCACTGGAATCATAAAGTTTCGCTTATAATTTCCGATAAAGTCTAAAATCACCACATACTCTTTTCCTTGAGACTTTCGTAGACCTCTTCCTAACTGTTGGACAAAAATAATAGCAGATTGAGTAGGACGCAACATAATAATTTGATTGATCTTCGGGATATCTACACCCTCATTAAAAATATCAACAGTGAAAATATAATCAAGGTAATTATCTATAGAATCTTGTTCAAGTCTCTCAATAGCTGTTTCGCGTTCTTGTTGGCTATGTTCACCTGATAGGGCTACTGTGCGTAAGCCTTTAGTATTAAACATTTTAGATAATTCTCGGGCTTCATCGTTACGACTGCAAAAAATGAGCCCCTTAACCCTATTACCATGATATCCATAAAAAGCTGCTTTTTCTAATATGTTGTCCACTCTTTCTTGTACTATAAGGTGGCGAAAATCACTGTCATCACCCAATTCTTCACCATTAATATTAATCTCAGATATACCAAAATAATGGAAGGGACATAACATTTCTTCACGCATAGCTTCTTGAAGTCGAATCTCATAAGCAATATTAAAGTCAAAATCTTCAAAAACATTATGACCATCAGTTCGTTCAGGTGTTGCAGTCATTCCTAAAAGAAATTGCGGTCTAAAGTAATTTAATATTCTCTGATATGTGTCGGCACCCACCCTATGACTTTCATCTATTACAATATAATCAAAACACTCTGGGTGAAATTGTGTAAGTACCTCTTCCTTCGATACAGTCTGAATGGACGAAAAAAGGTACTGAGCATCTACCTCTTTATATTTTCCTGTGAGCTTACCACATTGGATGTGTTCTCCTAATACATTCTTAAAACTGTTGATGGATTGGTTCAGCAACTGTTCACGATGGGCTAAAAATAAGAGTCGCTTCGGTCTAAAGTTTTTTACATCAAATGCTGCTAAGTACGTTTTCCCAGTTCCTGTTGCTGAGATTAGCAATGCCTTCTTCTCATGTTTTGCACGGATTGCTTCAATCCCCAATAATGCTCGTACTTGCATTGTATTTGGCATGATTTTAGGAATGTTCTGGATTGTATCCACTTGGTATGCAAAATTGCTTTCTGAAATATAATTATCACTCTGTTTGATATCTTGATATTGAACTCGTTGGTATATAATCTTATATGCTTCTATCCATGCCAAATCTACTACCTGAGCATGATTAAAAGTTTCCTCAAATTCTAGTAGTGTTTCCTGGATCAACGTTCCTTTGTTTGTTGACGAAACTTTGATATTCCACTCTTTGTTTTTACATAAGGCATCCTGTGTCATATTGCTGCTACCCACAATTAAATTATAGGTATCACCTTTTCTGAATATATAGCCTTTCGCATGTAATTGATAGTCTACTTCCATTCGTAGTTCAATATTGCTAAAATTGAGTAATTTTTCGAGAGCTATTGGATCAGTAAAATTCAAATATTGAGAAGCGACAATTTTGCCTTTAATTTGTTTAGCTTCCAGATCCTTTAATGTATTGAGCAATGTAAGAACTCCACTTTGGGTAATAAATGATACAGAAAAGAAGAACTCATCACATTGATTAAGTTCTTTGATAATACTTGTAAGAATCTTTTGTCCTTTTTCCGAGTTGTTTAATAGAAGTTTGGGACGATATCCTTCAAGTGAAATACTTTCACTGTCAACAAATCCCGTATATAGACTATTTAACAATTCCATTAGACAACCTCTGACTTTAATAGACTTTCCACTATAGGCTTATCAGCATCGGCCCAATCTAATACGCTTATTTTCTCCTTAGGCAACCATTTAAAATCTTTGTGTTCATGCATTATAAACTCCCTAGTATTTACAGGGCATATATAAGTATGCATAGTAATTGCAAAATCTGGATAAGAATGTTCCACTGTCATAAAAAACTGCTCTGGCATTATTTCAACAACAATCCCCATCTCCTCCTTTAGCTCTCTTTGCAAACACCCCTCAAGACTCTCTGATTCCTCCACTTTGCCACCTGGAAATTCGTATTTATATGCCACATACTCATATTTACTTGGTCCTCTTTGCATACAAAGAATTTCTCCATTATTTATTAAAATTGCCGCTGTAACATAATAATGTTTCATGTCTAACTCCCTTAAATAGTAATATAACCAAATAGATATCACTGTTATTTTATTTTTTCATTTTAAAAACTACATTTACTAAAAAATATCATTCATATCCTATTATACCAAATATTATTTACAATTACCCATTGAGAACCTTCGGGCGAACGTAATGTAGAAATTCTTTTTTATTTATTTAAAACAAAACTAATTTTTCTCCCACTACCTTACAAAGTGACGGGAGAATTCATCAAAATAGTAAATTCTTAAGAACTGTCCCCTAAAATTTAGCTAAATAAACCATCAAAAACACTTTACTATTTCTTCTTCTGATGCCTGCTATTATTTAGCTATTTCTTTAAGAATCCACTATATTTTAAACTTCAAAAATTTCATCCCGATGCCACTCCAGATACTCCATATTCCCATAGCTCAAATTACATAAAATTTTATCACTAATACTCAACCTAGGTACGTCTCCAACTATCCTATTAGACACAATAACTTCCCCACCATCTTTAAATGTTATAAACCCTCTATCAAATAATTTGTCATGATTAGGGCATAGGATAAATCCATTTTCTACATCTAATCTTTCTTGATTATTGCTATCTTTCCACGGTTTTATATGGCTTGCGATAAGCAAGTCTCTATGCTCTATTCCACACATTATACAGCTACCATACCTCTCAAAAAGCCTATTTCTAAACTTTCCTTGACTTAAGCGAGTTAATATAATAGATTCTTTTTCTGTTTCCGCGACCTTCTCGTTTTGTACCTCATTTTGCAGATAAACGTATTCATCATATAAGTCTATCTTTGTGTCAAAGGGAATGTTAGTTTCTTTTTCTATCCTAGTTAAACACAATTCCCTCGTCATGTGGTACACATGGGAATAATCTTCTGGGTCTATTGAGATATCTATCCAAAATACTCCACTTTTATATCTTGCATGAGTGTATCTATTATTTGAAGAACCCCAGTATTTCATGGGGTTATTTATAATAAGCCTTATAATTTCCCCTTGATTATATGTATGAATTAGTTTTTCTTTCCCTTTATCTCCAAAGGATATGTCTCTTATCCGATCATTATCTGTAAGGTATCTATAAAATCTTAATGCAATTTCCTCTGCTCTAACTGGCTTGTACCAATCATACATACCTCTGTCCAACATACAGAGTAGTAAAACTAATTTGTATATTTTTACTTGACCATTTTGTTTATTTATTTTTGTAGTAGATATTTCATCAAACCATGATTGATATTTCATATACATTTCTCCGCTATAATTTAAGTAAGTAAACAAGATTACAAAGGACGGTATTATTAAAGTATTACTTTAATTCCCGTGGAACCCTTTTATTTTCAACGCTTTCACAGTTAATGTTAAACATTAAGGTTAATCATATTATAGGGTTTAACAATAGCTTATCAATTATTAACAAAGATATGAAGACAATAACTTCTGTTTCTACTCATTATCGTATTTTTAAACTACAACAACCCATTCTCCGCAAAACTATAATACCCCTCCCCTGCCACCACAATATGATCCAACAACTTAATAGATATCGCTTCTGCTGCCACCTTAATCCTCTTAGTTACTTCAATATCGGCTTTTGATGGCTGCATGCTGCCTCCTGGGTGGTTGTGGGCTACCATGATGCTGTTTGCTTGGTGCCTTAGGGCTGTTTCTACGATGAGCCTTGGGTATACGGGAGCTTCGTTGATGGTGCCTTCGTGTAGTAATGTGGCGTGGTTTACTCTGTTTTGGCTGTCTAGACAGATGACGTAAAACACTTCGTATAGCCTGCCAGTAAATAATGAGACAGCGTATTCTCCTGCCTTTGAAGAGCTATTAAGTTGCGGCTTGTCTTTAAACTTTCCGCGATTGTATCTTCTTGACAAGGAGGGGATAAGGGAAAGTAGGATGGCAGAGTTTTCGGTCAGTCCCCCTCTAGAACAAAGATCCTTTGGGTCTGCATCAAACACACCAGACAAAGAGCCAAACTCTTTTATGAGCGTGTGAGCTAATGCGTTGGTGTCTTTCATGGGGATGCAATAAAAAAGAAGAAGTTCTAAGACTTCATGATCTTGGAAGTGGTCTAAACCCTCTGCAAGATATCGATTTTTCACCCGTTGGCGATGGCCTTTGTGAATGTTCTTGTCCATTTGATTTCTCCCTTGTATTCCGATTAACGATAGTTGAACGATGGTTGAGCGGTTGTTAAACAATTGTTTAAATGCTAGGTTATTAGGCTTTTGACGTTGAACTTGCTTGTTTTTCGTTATTGATGAGCGTGTAGTTTATTTGTAGAGATCCTTCGGCGCAAGGGCCTCTGGATCACTGGGGTCACGTCTTTAGGACTGGGCTCTGTAGGTCTTAGATCCTTCGCTGCGCTCCAGGATGACCTATGCAGGGGCTTGGGTCACCTTTGGGGTCTTGGATGCTTCGACAAATTTGGTTATTGTTAGTTATGTGTTGGGCGTGTAATTAGTTTGAAGGGATCCTTCGGCGCAAGCGCCTCTGGATGACTGGGGTCCCACCCTCTAAGGCTAGGCTATGTGGGTCTTTAGATCCTTCGCTTCGCTCTAGGATGACCTGGGTAGGGTTTTGCGGGTCCTTAGATTCTTCGCTTCGCTCAAGAATGACTGGGACAGCAGCTTGGGTCAATATCTCGCCTAAAAGCGAGTTTGGTTTTACTGACGACCTGACCACCTTATTTCAGAGGTTTTCCTTACCACCTTACCACCTTACTACCTTACCACCTTGCGCAGCACTATATTCAACCACTTTTCCTCTTCCCTACCCTTTCGTATATCCCTAGTTATTGTCGTTTCTACGATTTCAAACTCCTTAAGGGGTTCTAGTAGTTGTTTGAGTCTATCTTCGGTTAAATCTGTAAAATATCGACCTTTTCTATCTCCTTCAAACTCTCCGTATTTAAAAGAGGCGTAGAGATAGCCTTCTTGTTTTAATGCTTTCGATAGCTTTTTAAATATATTGGATAGATCTTTATAGGAAATATGGAGCAAAGATGCACATGCCCATATGCCGTCGAATTCTTCTTTAAAATCTATTTCGTCAAATGTTTTATATAGTACTTCTTGCCCTATATATTCACTTGCAAATTTACATAGCTCTTTTGAACCATCAAGGGCGCAGACTTTGTAGCCTAGATTTATAAAGACTTTGCTGTCTCTGCCTGATCCGCAGCCTAGGTCTAAGATGGATGAACCTTTTGGTAGGTATTTTAAAAAAGAATGATGGAGATCTGATGCATTGGCTTCTAGACTATCTGTTATGAAGTTTTTATAAAATGTATTGTAATAGTCTAATGTCTTATTCATTGTATGGTTAGTCCTTTTACTTTGATTTTTGTTATACTATTATTTACACAAGATAGAATACTTAAGTAATAAAGCTTTATATCTTAGTGAGTAATATATAGTTAAGTATGGCGAATATTGTAAATGATATCTTCTATTATACAACATTTTAGAGTTTTTTGGATGGATTTACAATTAATTTAGCGAATTATGTCTATTACCTGAGAAATATATGTTAAGCCACCAGCCGCTAGCGTTCAGCTATCAGGGCTAGGGTATTCCTTTTGGGTCTTAGATTCTCGGACAGGTATGGTTATTTTCAGTTATGCGTTGGGCTTTTTAGTTCGTTTGTAGGGATCCTTCGCTTGCGCTCTAGGATGACTGGGGGTGGGCTCTGTGGGTCTTAGATCCTTCGCTTCGCTCTAGGATGACTGGGGTGGGGCTCTGTGGGTCTTAGATCCTTCGCTTCGCTCTAGGATGACTGGGGGCTGGGCTCTGTGGGGCTTTGGATCCTTCGCTTGCGCTTTAGGATGACTGCGGTGGGGCGCTGTGGGGCTTGGATCCTTCGCTTGCGCTCTAGGATGACATGGGGGTGGGGCTCTGCTGACTTTGGATCCTTCGCTACGCTCTAGGATGACTGGGATGGGGCTCTGTGGGTCTTAGATCCTTCGCTTCGCTCTAGGATGACTGGGGTGAGGCTCTGCTGGCTTTGTATCCTTCGCTACGCTCTAGGATGACTGGGATGGGGCTCTGTGGGGCTTGGATCCTTCGCTGCGCTCTAGGATGACATGGGGGTGGGGCTCTGCTGGCTTTGGATCCTTCGCTTCGCTCTAGGATGACTGGGGTGGGGCTCTGTGGGTCTTGGATCCTTCGCTTCGCTCTAGGATGACTGCGGTGGAGCGCTGTGGGCTTTGGATCCTTCGCTTGCGCTTTAGGATGACATGGGGATGGGGCTCTGTGGGCTTTGGATCCTTCGCTTCGCTCTAGGATGACTGGGGTGGGGCTCTGTGGGCTTTGGATCCTTCGCTACGCTCTAGGATGACTGGGGTGAGGCTCTGTGGGTCTTAGATCCTTCGCTTCGCTCTAGGATGACTGGGGTGGGGCGCTGTGGGGCTTAGATCCTTCGCTTCGCTCTAGGATGACATGGGGGCTGGGCTCTGTGGGGCTTGGATCCTTCGCTTCGCTCTAGGATGACATGGGGGTGTGCTCTGTGGGGCTTAGATCCTTCGCTGCGCTCTAGGATGACTGGGGTGGGGCTCTGTGGACTTTAGATTCTTCGCTGCGCTTCTAGGATGACTGGGGTGGGCGCTGTGGGGCTTAGATCCTTCGCTTCGCTCTAGGATGACTGCGGTGGGGCTCTGTGGGTCTTAGATCCTTCGCTTCGCTCTAGGATGACTGCGGTGGGGCTCTGTGGGTCTTAGATCCTTCGCTTCGCTCTAGGATGACATGGGGTGGGGCTCTGTAAGGGCTTGGACGTTACCTCGCCTGCAGGCGAGTTTTCGGCTTTCCGCATTCAGCTTTCCCCATTCCGCTTTCTGCGTTCAGCTTTCGGCTTAAATTGTCAATTACTTGAAGCATCTATCCCAGTTAGGGAATAGACTGTCATACCAAGATAGTATTCTCAATCAAAAAATATAAGAGGCAAATTCATCATATAATATGAGAATCTGCCTCTTATATTTTAAGCACACTTTCCATTGAAACATCCTTTCAAGGTAAAGTATTCAAGTAATGGTTTACATTTTTGACAAACAGCCTTTTTCCTCTTTCCATTTAATAGGTTCTGTATAAACTGTAAAAATTACTTTCAAATTCTATGTGATCACATAGATTTGTCTTTCTCCAATCCCTAATCTGGGCTATCGCGAGAATTCATCTTTTGTTTATCGTTTTCCTATTATTCAGATTGACGGTAGATGTCGTCATTATTTTAAAACCATTTCCTTGTTAACTTTTATATACCCCATGGATGTTTTTTTAAACATATAATCTAAAAATTATTTTTATCTTAGACTTTTTTTACTTTAGTAGAAATAATAGTGGATGCTCATTTCAAAAGGTGACAACATTTCTATGCTATTTAATATGTCGCTTATTCTTCTGTAAGTGCAGCCATTCTTTTCCCATTTTCTGCTGCATACCAAGCTGCATCTTCGTCTGTGATCTTATATCCTTTTAACATAACAATAGATCCTATAAAATATAATATTGCAGGTAATCCACCAAATAAGAGCATGAAATGATTGATAAATTCTGGAGTAGCCTCCATTCCCGCCTTGTATCCTATTATCGAGAGACCATAACCGACAATTGCACCACCTAGAGTCATTCCCACTTTTACTTGAAGATTAAACATAGAGATTGCAACCGCACGATTATCCTTTCCTGTCTTATAAAGACCATATTCACCAGCATCTAGCATATAGTTGACGCCAAAACCTGTGTACATATACATGCCTAATGTCATGATACAGTTAATAACAATATAGATTACTAAAGATATATGTCCTAAAAATGCGATTACCAAACTTCCTAAGCCGTATACCAATAGTCCTACAACCATAGCATTTTTCTTACCTAGTTTTACGCCTATTTTAGGACTGATAATACTAGCAAACAAGCTAAAGATCATCGTTATGGTCATGGCTACAGACATCAACAAGAAATTTCCAAGTACATACATAAAATAATATGCCATTAGTCCATTAAAGGTAAACATGCCCACATAAAAAAAGATATGAGCAAACATAACCACTAAAAGCTGATTGTTGGTAAGAACAGAGCGAACCATATCACCTACAGTTACCCTTGCCCCACTAGAGACATTGCCCTGATCTGGGTCATAAGGCGCCGCAACTTTAGTAAGAATCGTTGCACCTATAAACATAATAGCGGCGAATATTGCTGCTACAATAGTATACGCATTGGAATTCCCTACAATAGGAGTTAAAAAGTTGATAAATGGAAGAGCTGTAGCTGAAGCGAGAATATTGGCTACTGCCATAGCTTGCCCACCACGAATAGACAGAGTGCTTCGATCTTCCATGGACGTTTTTGCCATAGATGCTAAAATTCCATATTGAGCTGTCGTCGTAAAGTTCATTGAGAAATGCAACAAACAGTAACCTATTACGATTATAACCGCACGAGCTGCTACTGGTAAGGAGGCCGTATCTGTAAATTGCATTACGCAGCCTGCAAAAGCCGTGTATTTTAAGATGACGAGCCAAGACCGATATTTTCCCCAGGGCAGTTTGGCTTTTTCCACAATACCTCCTACAACTACTCCTACCATAAAATCTAAAGTACGTGCAATAAGCAAAGTCGTTCCCATAAGTGCCGCGCTAATTAATAAGTTTTCTGTAATAAAAATTGTAATATAGCTTAATGGCAACATGTTCCCAACAGTTGATGACAAGGTGTACATAGCATAACTATTGATCTCTTTTTTAGTCAAGTTTGACATGTAGACTTCTCCTTTTTCTAAAATTTGTATTACAAATTATAAACTATCTATTTTTACTAATTTAATTTCAATTAAGTATACCATTTTTTATGCGCACATAAAAGACCTATCTTATAAAAAATAGGCCTTTTAATGTTTAATCTTATTTAGGAGAAATCAATAGTACAATCTCTCAAGCTACCTCTTTTAGACTTTATGATGATTTTAATCGATCAATGATTGGTTTGCAGTGATGATAGCAAGCTTGTATACATCTTCTTCTGAACAACCTCTAGATAAATCCGAAATAGGTTTGTTTAAGCCTTGTAAAATTGGTCCAATTGCTTCAAAATTACCGAAACGTTGGGCAATCTTATAACCAATATTACCTGATTGAATTTCTGGGAATACAAACACAGTTGCCTTACCTGCTACAGGAGAGCCAGGAGCTTTTTGTTTTCCTACACTTTCTACAAAAGCTGCATCAAACTGTAATTCTCCATCGATATTAAGTTCAGGTGCCATTTCTTGAGCAATTTTTGTAGCTTCTGCTACTTTTTCTTGCTCTGGAGAACTAGCAGAACCTTTTGTAGAAAAACTTAATAATGCTACATTTGGTTCGATATCAAAGACTTTAGCAGTCTTTGCTGATTCTACTGCAATTTCAGCTAATTGTTGTGCATTTGGCGCAATATTAATTGCACAATCTGCAAATACGTATCTTTCTTTTCCTTCATTTCGAATCATGACAAAAGCTCCAGAAGTTAAGCTGATTCCTGGTTTGGTCTTAATAATTTGTAAAGCTGGTCGAACGGTATCACCTGTTGAGTGGACAGCTCCAGAAACAAGTCCAGCTGCTTTGTTCATATACACAAGCATTGTACCAAAGTAATTTTCATCTTTAAGGATTGTCATCGCTTGCTCTTTTGTAGCTTTCCCTTTACGAAGTTCTACAAAAGTGTCCACCATTTCATCATATCCAGCGAAATTGTTAGGGTCCATAATTTCGATGCCTTCTAAATTAATGCCCTTTTCCTTCGCAGAACTCAATACTTCTTCTGGGTTTCCTAATAAAATAGGCACCATTAAATCTTCTGCTTTTAAGCGAGCCACCGCCGCTTGGATTCTAGGATCCATCGCTTCTGGAAATACTACTGGTATTTTCTTACCTTTAATTTTGTCTGATAAACTCTTAAACATCTTTATAACCACCTCTACCATAATTAAATTTGTCTTTAAATGACCTAGTATGAATCTTCTTGTTCTAATATACCATAATAAAAATATAATTTAAATAATAATTTACAGTTTTGTATTTATTAATTGACTTATCATAAAATCATATTTGTACTAGCTTTTCGTACTTTTTTACAGTTATTAAAATATAGCTATACAAATGAATTCGCTGAGGAGTGTGCATTTGAGATTTTTCTTTGAATAGTTCATAATTTCTAGGGTATTAAATAAAAAGGAAAAAACAAAGGATATTACCTGCTATATTTAATTTAAGAAGGGTGGATAAAACATGATTTACAGTATAGATGATATTAAAAAATTATTGAATCGTTATTTCTTTTCCGATGGCAAGCTCACCTCTTTAGAAGAAATAGCTACAAATCAAAAGCAGATTTTTACTGCCTCCCTTATTTCTTTCATAGAAGACAATGTAGAAACATTAAAGCCTCACTTACCCAAATTAATGGACCTTTTTCGCATGACTTTTCCAGAAATGAAGGAATTAGATGATACTACAATTATTATGGATTTTATAGATTACACTATAATCAGTGAAATTGAACTTGCTCACAATGCCTCTTCCATAATGAAATTCTTCGCTGCAGATGTGTCTCTAAGCAATTCCTTAAAAAATTTCTATATATTTCGCATCATCGAAAAAATTAGATTTGCAAAGATGCAAAGGGAAAGTTTACGAGATACGAGCGCTTATAACAGACATATAGAAAAGGTCTTAACAGAAGTAAAAGATGCTTTAAGGGTATTATTTGAACTCGATACTAGTTACGACGAGCTTGAAGCAATTTTAGAAAAATACTACGAGTTTAATCGCCACGTAAACATCCCAAATTCTTGGATAGAATTCTTTTCTTTAAAAGGGTATGACACTTTTAACCAGTTTATAGATGCAAAAAAGATAGATGAAAAAGCTCACTTAGATACAGATTTTGAATAATTTATAATGCAACTTTTGTGAATAATAAAGTGAAATCTGCAATACATATTAATTGACCATACTTTTATTATAAACCTACAAAACAATTTTTTGCACTTGTAGGTTTCTTTGTTTTATCCCCTTTAGTTAAGATGAGCACTAAATATTTGCTCATTCATATAATCAGATAGAGTTGTTATAAAAAATATGTTACTATATATTGATATCCGATATATCATTAGGCAATAAACAGAGGAGTGGATATATGAAAAAATTGAATTTTAAAGAGAAATATAATAATATTCTAGACCATATCAAACAAGAAAAGAGAACATTTGCGATCTATCTCATCCTTAGGGCACTAGTTATAGTAGTGATGATTGCGCAATTCTTTAATAAAAATTATGAGAATGTTTTTCTCTGCATTCTTACCTTATTCCTGTTTCTAATGCCAAGCATCATCGAAATGAAATTTAAAATAGATCTTCCAGGCACCTTTGAAATCATTATTATGTTATTTATCTTTGCCGCCGAAATCCTTGGAGAAATCAATGAATACTATATTGTATTTCCATTTTGGGACACTATGTTACATACTTTAAATGGTTTTTTAGCGGCAGCAATTGGTTTTTCTTTAGTAGATATATTAAACCGTACAGAAAAAGTGTCTTTTCGCCTATCCCCATTTTTCATGGCCTTGGTGGCATTCTGTTTTTCTATGACGATCGGAGTAATATGGGAGTTCTTTGAGTTTGGCATGGATTATTTCTTTCAATACGATATGCAAAAAGATACCATTATACATAGTATCTCTACTGTAAAACTAGACCCATTGAATGGAAATAATACCGTCATTATTGACAATATTACCAAAGTAGCTATAAACGGGAAGGATTTAGGTCTTGGTGGATATTTAGATGTTGGATTATATGATACGATGAAAGATTTATTAGTCAATTTAATCGGGGCTGTTGTGTTCTCAGTTATAGGGTACTTTTACATATTAAAACGAGGAATTGATGCTGTTGCTACTCATTTTATCGTTACAAAGGTGACTAAAAAGGCTGATAAAGCAGAAGAATAGAACTTATAATTATTTGATATATATCTTAATTAGTTAGTGCCTAGGGATCCTTCGTCGCTAGCGCTCCTCTGGATGACTGGAGCAGTTAGCCTGGGGTCTTAAGATTCTTCGCTTCGCTCTAGAATGACAAAGCAGTTAGCCTGGGGTCTTTAGATTCTTCGCTTCGCTCTAGAATGACAAAGCAGGAGCTTGGGTCTTTAGATTCTTCGCTTCGCTCTAGAATGACAAAGCAGGAGCTTGGGTCTTTAGATTCTTCGCTTGCTCTAGGATGACAAAGCAGTTAGCCTGGGGTCTTTAGATTCTTCGCTTCGCTCTAGAATGACAAAGCAGGAGCTTGGGTCTTTAGATTCTTCGCTTCGCTCTAGAATGACAAAGCAGGAGCTTGGGTCTTTAGATTCTTCGCTTGCTCTAGGATGACGTGGTGGGAGCTAGGGGTTAAATATAAAATTTTGAGCTAACTTAAATCACTATTTAGATTACTTGACAAGCTTATAGCTTGTTCTAAAAGCTTTGCAACCCCTTCATCCAGTTTTGTTTGATTTTTAGTATTAAGCCAATCATCATGAATTTCGATAGTTTTACTACTTTTTTTGTTTATATAACTATAAATAATCTGAGTTTCGTCTAGATTATCTTTATTTAGAATAATACTTGGGCTTGCCTCATCTTCACTAAAACAAGATAAAATATTCGTCTTAATATCTTCATGAATTTGTTCTTGATTTTGGTGACTAAAAAGATATCTTTTGCTAAAAAGCATAGCATTTCCCTGAATGAGAAAGAGCTTCAAACCACCTTCTATATCTTCAATCATCCCTATCTTTTTGTTTTCTTTCGCAAAATCAACTATTTTTTCTTTGCTTATGAGATAATTTACAGAATTTAATATTTCTTTATACTTTGCTGCCGCTTCAAAATGTTGGGCCATAGACTCTGATCTCATCTTTTCTTTAAGATCTTCTAAAATGCTGGTATCTGTTCCCTCTAATAATGAGATCACCTTTTCTACTCTTCTTTTGTATTCATCCTTTGCCTTATCTTTATAGCACATCCCCAAACATTTTCCTAATGAGTAATTTAAACAAAGACGATTATTTATAGATGGATTACTGCACAAGATTTGATAATACGCTTTGATATCTTCTAAGGCTTTTTCAACGGTATTTTTGCTCGTATAAGGACCAAACAAAAGATCTTCTTCTTTAGCAATTGGATTTCTTGTATTTTTAATTGTAGGAAGAGGATTATCTTTTTGGACGAGAATATAAGTATAAGACTGCGTTCGATTCATCTGGCTATTGTACATTGGCTTATATTCTTTAATGAGTCTGCATTCAAGAAGTAGGGCCTCAAATTCCGTATCTGTAAGGCGATACTCAAAATCTTTTAAATGTTTTATTAGTTTTTCTACCTTTGATGAATGAGATTTTGAATTCTGAAAATAGTTCCCTACTCTTCTCTTTAAATTCTTTGCTTTTCCCACATATATAATATTGTTTAAAGAATCTTTGTACAAGTATACTCCTGGTGTGGACGGTAAGTTCTTTATCTTTTCTTTTAAGTTCATTAAAATACTCCTATGCTTCGGTGATATGTAGTATTTTATCACGTCACTAACAAATATTAAACGATTGTTGAACAGTAGTTAAATCATAATTGAACAATTACTTTATTTATTAAACGAAAAGACGAGAATGCATATATGCAGTCTCGCCTTCATATCCATTCGATTATTATAGGGGGATAATCGTAATGATATATTTATTATATGCTAAAAACCTTAAATAAATCTTAAATTTATCCCATTTTAAAACTTTTTTGACATTTTATTACTTTGTTAATAATTATGCAAAACAATTATTATATTGCTCACATTTTGGAAATCCGTTATGATATTAGGTATATGTAAATGAAGAAAGGAGAACAAAATATGATAGGTGTTCTCGTCAACACAGCTACAGTAATTATTGGTAGCCTTATTGGATTATTGTTAAAAAAGGGAATTCCCGAAAAATTTACAGATGCAGTTATGATTGGTATTGGTTTATGTACTGTATACATAGGAGTATCTGGCGCTTTACAAGGTGAGAACACTTTAATTCTCATTATTTCTATAGTCATTGGTTCTATTATTGGGACAGGTATTGATTTAGACCAGAAAATTAGTAATCTTGGTCAATGGGTTGGAGATCATTTCAGAAAAACGGAAGGTAATTCTCATTCTGTAGCAGAGGGATTTGTCACTGGTTGCCTCTTCTTTTGCATTGGCGCTATGACTGTAGTAGGGTCTTTGAATGCAGGCTTAACAGGAGACAACGAAATGCTCTTTACAAAATCACTGTTGGATTTTATTGCCTCTGCTATGCTCTCCGTTAGCCTAGGCATTGGCGTTTTGTTCTCTGCAGCTTTCGTCTTTGCTTTTCAGGGTTCCATTGTCTTGCTGGCTGGTTTTTTACAACCTATTCTTACAGATGCTGCCATTGCAGAAATAACCTGCGCAGGATCTTTGATGATTTTAGCATTAGGCTTAAACATTATAGGCATTACAAAAATCAAAGTAGCAAATTATCTCCCCGCAATAGTCGTAGCCCCTATTTTAAATTGGATGCTAAGCTTGTTTTAGCGTTCCTAGCTATATATGTGAGATTCTTACTGTGCCCGAAGCGCACGCGGCGCCATTCAGAGCGAAGTCAAGAATCTCACTTAGCCTCATTTGAAAACAAATTCATCTTCTATTTGTACATATTTTTATATGTCTATATAATTCCTAGAGATCCTTCGTCCTATCGCTTCAGCATGACGTGGGGTGTTAGCTTGGGCTTAAGATTCTTCGCTAGCGCTCTAGAATGACTGGGAGAGTTGCTTTAGAATTTAAAAAGTTTACAAACCTCTTTCATATCTTGAATGACAACATCTGCCACTGACAGGTCTTGCGCTCCAGAATTAGGATTTTGGTATCCTATTGTGTACATACCCGCTGCTTTTGCGGAGCGAACGCCAGCATTAGCATCCTCTATTGCCACACAATCTATAGGACTAATTCCTATTTGCTCTGCTGCTTTTAAATAAATATCTGGGTGGGGTTTACTTCTTTCTAATTCTTCACCACTTACGATGATCGTAAAGTATTTTAACAAATCAAAATTATTTAAGACCATTTCAATAAAGTATCTAGGCGAAGAGGAAGCTAGACCGAGCTTAAGACCATTGTCGTATAAGTATTGAATGAGCTCTATGGTACCAGAAACAGAAACCATACTTTCTTTATTAAATACCACTAATCTTTTTTCATCTTGCCTCTTTAAAAATTCATCTCTACTTACATTAATGGAAAATTCATTAATTAAAGAGTCCACCATTACGTGATCTGCAACACCTATATACTTATCCATATCACTTAAGGTAATTTCTACTCCAAAATCTTTAAGCGTTTCAATCGTACACTGACAATGTAACGGTTCACTGTCAATAATAACTCCGTCCATGTCAAAGATGATGCCCTTTTTTTTCATATGCAATTTTCTCCTTTTACTTTGTCCATTAGTCGCTAGTTATTAGTTTTTAGTCACTAGCATTTGGGTATTCCTTTTGGGTCAAGATCCTTCGCTTGCGCTCAGGATGACTGGGCAGAAACTAGGGTCAAAAGTAGGACTTTTCTAGTATACAAGAAAGTGCCTTTGGCACTTTAGCTACTAGCAGCCAGTCTTCAGTCACCAGTGCTAGGGTCAAGTCTTACAGGTCAAAGATCCTTCGCTTGCGCTCAGGATGACTTGCGTAGAAGCTAGAGTTAAATGTAGGACTTTTCTAGTATACAAGAAAGTGCCTTTGGCACTTTAGCTACTAGCAGCCAGTCTTCAGTCACCAGTGCTAGGGTCAAGTCTTACAGGTCAAAGATCCTTCGCTTGCGCTCAGGATGACTTGCGTAGAAGCTAGAGTTAAATGTAGGACTATTCTAGTATACAAGAAAGTGCCTTTAGCACTTTAGCTACTAGCAGCCAGGCTTCAGCCACCAGTGCTAGGGTCAAGTCTTACAGGTCAAAGATCCTTCGCTTGCGCTCAGGATGACTGGGCAAAAACTAGGGTCAAAAGTAGGACTTTTCTAGTATACAAGAAAGTGCCTTTGGCACTTTAGCTACTAGCAGCTAGTCTTCAGTCACCAGTGCTAGGGTCAAGTCTTACAGGTCAAAGATCCTTCGCTTGCGCTCAGGATGACTTGCGTAGAAGCTAGAGTTAAATGTAGGACTATTCTAGTATACAAGAAAGTGCCTTTAGCACTTTAGCTACTAGCAGCCAGGCTTCAGCCACCAGTGCTAGGGTCAAGTCTTACAGGTCAAAGATCCTTCGCTTGCGCTCAGGATGACTGGGCAAAAACTAGGGTCAAAAGTAGGACTTTTCTAGTATACAAGAAAGTGCCTTTGGCACTTTAGCTACTAGCGGCCAGTCTTCAGTCACCAGTTCTAGGGTCAAGTCTTACAGGTCAAAGATCCTTCGCTCGCGCTCAGGATGACTTGCGTAGAAGCTAGAGTTAAATGTAGGACTATTCTAGTTAAATAAAATATTTATACTTTTAATTATAATTTTGAACCTGCGTCTTTATCAAAAATAATATCTACATTTTCATGTATTTTTAAGAATGTAACAGGGCATTGTGGATCAAGATATGCGTCCTTCAATCTTTTAACCATATCTGCTTTTGAAGTACCAAATGCCAGAACGATGATGTGTTTTGCTCTTAGTATACTTGCCATGCCCATAGTAACTGCTTGTCTTGGAACTTCATCCTTACTTTCAAAAAATCTCTTATTGGCTTCTATCGTGCTTTCAGTAAGATCCGTAACATGAGTCTCATTATATAACTTTATATCAGGTTCATTAAAGCCAATATGCCCATTATTTCCTATCCCTAATACTTGTAAATCAATTCCACCAAGATCTTGAATCAATTTTTCGTACTCTTCACACATTTTTTCTAAGTCTTCTGCGTCTCCTAATGGTACATGGGTATTTTCTTTATTAATATCAATATGATCAAATAAGTTTGTATTCATAAAATATCGATAACTTTGATCATGATCTCCGCTTAGACCAACGTATTCATCTAGATTAACAGTACGTACTTTCTTAAAGCTAATTTCGTTATTTTTATTTTTTTCAGCTAGGTTTTGATAAGTTTCAATAGGAGTAGAACCTGTCGCCAAGCCTAAAACAGTGTCCTCCTTTTGCTTAATTTGTTCTGCAATAATATTAGAAGCAAATGCACTTGCTTCTTTAGGACTTTCAAAAACATGAAATCTCATTATACTTCACTCCTTTTTTTATATTTAAAACAATATAAAATTGTATTGTTTAATGATGCCATAATTATACATTTTACCCTGATACGTATTACCTTATCATTCCATTATAAGGTAATAAATCCTGTTTCCATTAATTCTTGCAAGGCAAGATATAAGCCTAATTTACCATGATCATGAGTAAGACCTCCTTGTAAATAGGCAATATAGGGTTCACGCATTGGGGCGTCAGCGCTTAATTCAATAGATGAACCTTGTATAAAGGCTCCTGCTGCCATAATAACTTGACTGTCGTATCCTGGCATATCCCAAGGTTCTGGTGTTACGTAAGAGTCTACTGGCGCTGCCTTTTGAACGGCTTTACAAAAGCTTATGACGGCCTTAGGATCTCCTAATTTTATGCTTTGAATGATATCACTTCTGTAATCATCTGATTTAGGGCGTACTTCAAAGCCCAAATCTTCAAATACTTTTGCAGCAAGTATGGCTGTTTTTACTGCTTCTGAAACAATATGAGGAGCTAAAAACAAGCCCTGCAGATAAGTTCGATTAATACCTAAAGTAGACCCTGTCTCCTTTGCAATACCCGGAGCGGACAACCTACAAGCGGCCTTGTATACATACTCCTCTTTTCCTACAATATAACCTCCTGTAGGCGAAATGCCGCCTCCTGGATTTTTGATCAAAGATCCAGCTATAAGGTCTGCTCCAACATCAGTAGGTTCTAATGTATCCATAAACTCACCATAGCAGTTGTCAACCATAACGATAACGTCTTTCTTAATGCCTTTGACAAAATCAATAAGCTCTGCAATTTGGCTAATCGTTAAGGCATTTCGCCATGCATAACCTGTCGACCTTTGTATGTAAATCATTTTGGTCTTTGAATGAATAGCTTCTTTAATAGATGGATAATCGACTTTGCCACTCACTAAATCAACTTGATTGTAGTTTACACCATAATCTTTTAATGTGCCGAAATCCTCTTGATTCTTATCCCAACCGATAACGGTTTGGATGGTATCATAAGGTGCACCTGTAACGGCTAACATCTCATCACCTGGTCTTAACACGCCATATAAACAAAGGGATATGGCATGAGTACCAGAAGAAATATGTGGTCTTACTAAAGCATCTTCGCAATTAAATACAGTAGCGTAAACTTGCTCTACTCCTTCTCGCCCCTCATCATTGTATCCATAGCCAGTAGACACTTGAAAATGTCTATCGCCTATACGCGCCTTTTGTAAAGCGGAAATGACTTTTAGCTGATTGTGTTCTCTTATTTCATCAATATTCTTAAAACGAGAGATGATTTTTTCCTCGCTTTTAGAACAAAACTTTATGACGCTATCATCTATATTATATTCTCTTTTGATAAATTCAAATGTATCTTTGTGCAATGATAAAATCTCCTTTTTTTAGGTGGTCAGCAAAAGCTTTAAAATTAGGTGGTCAGCAAAAGCTTTAAAATTAGGTGGTCAGGTGGTCAGGTGGTCGGGTGGTCAGCAAAAGCTTAAAATAAGGTGGTCAGGTAGTAAGGTGGTAAGGTGGTAAGCAGAATCTTAGAAGCAAATTACAATTGTTTAACAACCGCTTAACCATCGTTCAACTATTGTTCAAAAGCAGTAATTCCACTTTCCTTCAAATAATACAGTGCGTCACTTTCTAACTGATCCAACGACCGATAATCCTCTATCTTAAACCATTTAATCCGCTCATCTCTTCTAAACCATGTGAGTTGTCTTTTGGCGAAGTGCCTTGTGTCTCTTTTTAGGATTTCTATGGCTTCTTCTAGAGAGTATTCACCTTTTAAGTATTTGACGATCTCTTTGTAGCCTAAGCCTTGCATGCTGACTAAGTCTTCACTGTAGCCCATATCTAGAAGCTTTTGTACTTCTTCTACTAAACCAGCTTCTATCATTTTATCAATTCTAAGTTCAATTCGAGCGTATAAAGTGCTTCGCTCCATAGATAGTCCTAATAAAATAGGCTCGTATTTTAATTCATTTTCCATAGATTCTTGATCTAATTGAGATTTTGTTTTTCCAGAAGTCTTGTATACTTCTAATGCCCTTATTACCCTCTTTACATTATTGGGATGAATGTTTTGTGCTGAAATCGGGTCTACTTCTCTTAAACATTCATGAAGATAATAAGCTCCTTTTTCTTGTGCAAGAGTTTCTAATTCGTGTCTCAAAGTTTCATTAGGCTCTGTCTTTGAAAAATTCCATGGCTTTGTCAAAGAGTTTACATACAAGCCTGTACCGCCTACTACAATAGGTCTTTTATTTCTAGATAAAATATCTTCAATGTATTTTTCGCTTAACTCACGAAAAACCGCTACCGAAAATTCTTCATCTGGCTTAATATGATCTATCATATAATGAGGGACTCCGTCCATTTCGTCTACGGTAGGCTTTGCTGTACCAATGCCCATGTATTTATAAATTTGCATGGAGTCCGCAGAGATGATTTCACCATCTATTTTCTTAGCCAAGCGAACTCCCATATCTGTCTTACCCGATGCTGTGGGACCCACTAAAACGATCAATTTCTCTTTCATTTTTATCTCCTATTGGATTCTTTTAAATTGCTTTTCGAACTCATATTTTGTTAACTTCACTAAAATAGGTCTTCCATGAGGGCATGTAAAAGGATAATCACAAGCGATTAAAGAATCGATTAATGAAGTGATTTCTTGTGGACTTAATCTCTTATTGGCTTTGATAGCCTTTTTACAAGCAATCCTGATGACTAGCTCTTGAAAAGCATCTACTTTTTTTACATCAACCTTTTTATCCACTTCTTGAAGGATTTCTAAAAGCAAAGAGCTGTCTTGTACTTTATTCGAAAAGATGGGAACCCCACGTAAGCAGATTGTATTGTCCCCAAACTCATCAAATTCAAAACCAATATTTTCAAACACATCTACATGATTCATAAGAAGAGCATAGTCGCTAGGAGGCAATTTTATATTAACGGGAATGATTTGCTGGGTAATCTTATCTCCACTTTTTAATTTTTGAGAGAGATTTTCAAAGAGGACTCTTTCGTGGGCAGCGTGTTGATCCATGAGAAGAATATAATCTTCACCTTCGAATAAGATATAGGTATGAAACAACTGACCTACTACATTCGTATGTTTAAAATAATCTGCAAATTCGTGATTGATTTTTGGTTTTTCTGCAGGTAATGAATTATCTTCTAGCACTTTGCTCTTTTGTTTCTCCTCTTTTATGGGTAAAAACAGATCTTTTTCTTTCGTTTGAGGTTTCCATTGACCAATATTTGTGTCTTTAGGAAGCTCAGGAGAACTACTATTCTTCTGCGTTACCTTCTTTGGCAATACTTCAACTGTACTTGGTGCCTCTTGAGCTAAAAGAGGAGTTATCTCCTGCTGTACAATATTCTTGTCTTCTGAATACACTTTTTCTACTTTAGGCGTGATTTCTTTTACTGTCGTATTGTCTCTTAAGGTTTTCCGAATTCCATCTTTAATAAGAAGAAAAATTAAGCTTTCATTTAGTATCTTAATTTTCGTCTTCGATGGGTGTACATTTACGTCTAACATATGAGGTGGAATATTAATATTTACAATAAACACAGGATGTTGATTGATCATAATGGAATTTTCATATGCTTCTTCAATTGCCCTAGAAATCTTTGTATCTTTTACATAACGATTATTAATATATGTGTATTGGTACTTCCTGCTGCTTTTGGTATAATTACTCTTTCCTAAAAAACCAGATATCATCAAGGGCTTATTTTCGTAATCGATGCTTATTAAAGAGTCTCCAAATTCACTTCCAAAAATACTGTAAATACAGTTGTGAAGATTGTCGTCTCCAGGAGTCTTTAGAACAGTTTTGCCATCTACGGTTAGAGAAAATGAAATATCTGGATGGGATAGAGCTAAATTTTCTCCTAGCTGTATGATATCCTTTGAAAGTTCATTAGATTTTTTCATATGTTTTAACCTGGCTGGCGTATTGTAAAAAATATCTTCTACACTGATAGATGTGCCTGGGCTAAAGCTTCTACGGATGATATGAGTCTTGTTGGCATCAACTCTCACATAGCTGCCTAAGTCTTCCTTTCTCGATTGAGTTTTTACGCTCACTTTTGAGATGGCAGCGATACTAGGCAGGGCTTCTCCTCGAAAGCCTAGGCTGTTAAGCTCATATAAATCTTCTAATCTATGAATTTTGCTTGTAGCATGGCGCTCAAAAGCCAGAGATACTTCCTCGGACATGATGCCACTGCCATTGTCCATAACTGTAATTTCCTTTTTACCTCCATCGACAATGGAAATATCGATTCGAGTACTACCCGCATCGATGCTGTTCTCTACCAGCTCTTTAATGACAGCCCCAGGATCCGTAATCACTTCCCCCGCCGCAATCTTAGCGGCCGTTTCATGATCTAAAACTTGTATTGGCATTTAATCACCACCTTGCTTGGAAGTTAGATGTAGAAGGTTAAGCATTAGAATCTTAGGCTAAAGAGATTAAATCTTAAGATTCTTCGCTTCGCTCCAGAATGACTGAGCAGTTGGTCAGGGTCATCCTGAGGGCTAGCGAAGGATTTTACACTACCTCGCCTAAAGGCGAGTTGGTTTTGCTGACCACCTGACCACCTGACTACCTGACTACCTGACTACCTGACTGCCTTAGTTAATCTTCTTTCTAAGATTATACACATAATTCATAACCTCTATAGGACTCATATCTTCTATAGGCAGAGCCTTTAGGTCTTCGATGATCTGTTTGTCTTGGTAATTGAAGAGATTGACTTCTGCTTTTGGATGTTGAGGCTCTTTTGTCTTTCTTGGAGGCACTTTAGCATCTTCGCTACTCTCTAAACCCATTAAGATTTCCCTAGCTCTAGTGATGACTTGCTCTGGAAGACCTGCTAGTTTAGCTACTTCGATACCATAGCTTTGGTCCGCACTTCCTGGAATGATTTTTCTTAAGAAAATCACGCCATCTTGGTTTTCCTGAACTTTTATGCAGTAATTTTTGACTCCTTCTAATAAAGCCTCTAATTGAGTTAGCTCATGGTAATGGGTAGCAAATAAAGCTTTGCCGCCAATTATTTCTTTATCGTGTATATATTCTGCAACAGACCAAGCGATGCTTAGCCCATCAAAAGTACTTGTCCCTCTTCCAATTTCGTCTAAAATAATCAAACTATTATGTGTGGCATTTTTTAATATATTTGAAACCTCGCTCATCTCAACCATAAAGGTACTTTGACCTAATGCCAAATCATCCGATGCCCCTACCCTAGTAAAGATTCGGTCTACAACTCCAATTTTTGCCTTTTCTGCTGGAACATAACAGCCTATTTGAGCCATTAAAGTAATAATGGCCACTTGCCTAATAAAAGTAGATTTTCCAGCCATATTAGGCCCTGTAATAAGTAGCATTCGATTGTCATTACAATCTAATGATACAGAATTGGGCACAAAATCTTTTTTGTCCATCATATTTTCTACTACAGGATGGCGACCCTCATAAATCAGTATTTCATCTCCAGAATAAACAATGGGCTTTACATAATTGTTTTCATAGCTCACTTTGGCAAAAGAGAAGAGCACATCTACAATACTGATGATCTCTGCAGATTTTTTGACTCTTTGTACGCTTTCTAGAACAATATTACGTATTTCTTGAAAAATATCGTACTCTAAGTCAATTACCTTTTCTTCTGCATTTAAAATTTTGCTTTCAATATCTTTTAGTTCCTCTGTATAATACCGTTCTGCATTCGCTAATGTTTGCTTTCGAATGTAGTTTTCTGGCACTAAATCCAGATTCGTCTTTGTTACTTCAATATAATAGCCAAAGACTTTATTAAACTTGATTTTTAAAGATTTTATGCCCGTTTTTTCTTTTTCTGCATTTTCTAAATTTAAAATAAAATCCTTCCCGGATACATTAATTTCCCTATAATAATCTACTTCTTCATTGTAGCCACTGCGTATAATATTTCCTTCTTTCACGCTAATAGGTGGCTCTGGATGAATACTCTTTTCAATTAAATCCCTAATATCTTCTAGTGTATCTAATTGTGTATTTAATTTTTGAAGATAATCACTATCTAGACTCGATAATGTTTCTTTGAGAGAAGGAATCATAGAGAGAGAATTTTTTAATGATAAAAAATCCCTTCCATTACAGTTTCCAAAGGAAATCTTGCTAATTAATCTTTCTAAATCGTAGATGTTTTTTAAATCCTTCTCTAGTTTAAGCTGAAGGGACACATCTTCTAAGATAGCGCCTACTGCATCTAGTCGATAGTTGATATTTTCTACATCTATTATAGGTTGATGAATCCAGTCTTTTAGCTTTCGTCCCCCCATAGACGTTTGAGTCTTATCTAGCACTTCTAAAAGGCTACCTTTTTTGTCATTTGTGCGCATATTTTCCGTCAATTCAAGATTTCGTCTAGTAGAAAGATCCATAGCCATATATTCATCGACTACGTATCTTTGCAATTTATCAATATGAGATAAAGCCCTCATTTGAGTTTCTTGTAAATACGTTAGTAAAGCACCACTTGCTCGAATAGAATACTCATCTGCTTCAATCCCTAAACCTGTCATAGAGTATACAGAAAACTGTTCTTTTATGATGTCTTTGCTGCTCTCTAAATTAAAGTATTTATTTTGAAGAATATTTACATAAGAGTCAAATCTTTTTTCTATATTTTCCATGAGCCATTTATCTTTAAAGAGAACCGTATTAACGATCATCTCCGAAGGCTTGTATTTTGCAATTTCATCAAGTAGCTTTTCTTTTGGATTTTTTGCACGGATGACTTGTGAAGTCCGAAACTCTCCTGTAGAAACATCTACTATACCTATGCCAAAATCCGTCATATTGTAGTATATACTCATAAGAAAATTATTGTTTTTTCCTTGAAGCAACTTTCCATCGTTGACGGTTCCTGGCGAGATGACTCGCACAATCTCCCTTTTCACTAAACCTTTCGCCTGCTTAGGATCTTCTACTTGCTCACAGATTGCTACTTTGTAGCCTTTTTCAATGAGCTTTGCAATATAGTTTTCACTAGCATGATAAGGAACGCCACACATGGGCGCCCTTTCTTCTAAGCCACAATCTTTACCCGTCAGCGTAATCTCTAGCTCTCTCGATGCGGTTATGGCATCGTCAAAGAACATTTCATAAAAATCTCCTAATCTGAAAAAGAGTATGGCATCTTTTACTTGCTCGTGAATCTCTAAATACTGCTGCATCATAGGCGTCAAACCTGCCATAATCACACCTCCCTTCAGTTATACCTGAACACCGTCTAAGCTAAAGCTCTTTATTCCAGTTATCTTTACTTTCACAATTTGACCAATGGATCCTTCATCTCCAGTAAAATTAACTAATTTATTGGTATCTGTTCTACCTGCTAATTTATTCGGATTATTTTTACTTGGCCCTTCTACTAAAACCAGAACCTCTTCTCCGTCATAGACGCTATTAAGCTCTCTTCCAATATCATTTTGCACATCTAAAAGTCGGTTTAATCTGTCGTGCTTTACATCTTCGTCTATTTGTTCTTCCATTTTTTCAGCTGGAGTACCACCTCTGACAGAGTAAAGGAAAGTAAATGCAGAATCAAATTTGCATTTTTGAACTACATCAATTGTATCCTGAAACTCTTCTTCTGTCTCCCCTGGAAATCCCACGATAATATCTGTAGAAATGGCGATATTGGGAATTCTCTTTCTGATCTTTTCCACTAAAGCAAGGTAATCTTCTTTTGTATACTTTCGATTCATCACTTTTAAAATCCTGCTATTACCTGCTTGGAAAGGCAAGTGAATGTGATTGCATACTTTTTCTTCTTCTGCGATAGTCTCTATGAGTTCATCAGAAAGATCCTTTGGATGAGAAGTCATAAAGCGAATGCGCTCAATGCCATCCACTTTGCATAGTTTTCGAAGTAGTCCAGCAAAGGAAATAGGATTGTCCAAAGTTTTCCCATAAGAATTAACATTTTGACCCAATAAAGTAATCTCCTTACAACCTGACTGGGCTAAAGACTGAACCTCTTTTACGATGTTTTCAGGCTCCCTACTGCGCTCTCTTCCCCTAGTATAAGGCACAATACAATAGCTGCAAAAATTGTTGCAGCCATTCATAATAGATACATAAGCTTTAAAAGAGTATTTGCGATCTGTAGGCAAACCTTCTACAATCTGTTCGCCATCTTCCCAAACATTAACGACCATTTCCCTACGTTCTAAAAAATCAGATAGTAAATCTGGAAACACGTGAATATTGTGAGTTCCAAAAATCAAATCTACAAAACGATATTTTCTTTTAATTTCGTTGACGATTTCTTCTTGTTGCATCATACATCCACAAATGGATAAAATTAAATTTGGCTTTTGTTCTTTTAATTTTTTATATTTACCTAGATGACCAAAAAATTTGTCATTTGCATTCTCTCTAACACTACAAGTATTGAGTATGACCATATCAGCCTTGTTATCTTCATCTGTAGGCTGATAACCTAAATCTTTTAGCAATCCAGAAATTTTCTCAGAATCATTTTCATTCATCTGACAACCGTATGTCATGATTTTAAAATACTTTTCTAACATTTTTCACCTCGTCTGTTTTAAAGATACATTATATCAAAATATGAAGTTGTTTTGTAGGGGTAATAAAAATATCGCAGAATTTTTGCTTTAAGGGGGAAATCTTTTAAAATGAGGTGGTCAGGTGGTCGGGTGGTCAACAAAAACTTCAAAATCAGGGAACTCGCCTTAAGGCGAGCAATTTAAGATCCTTCGCTACGCTCAGGATGACCAAGCAGTAGCTAAGGCAAAAGGCTAAAATATAAATAAAAATGAGAATTAAATTTAAAATATAATTTTTATTTAGAAAAGATTAGCTTTCTCTTCCAAACTCGCAAAATATTACCTGTTTATTATCTTTTAATCTTCACATACTATGACTAACAAGAAAAAAGGAGGTGTTAATAATGAGCCGAAGAAAACAAAAAGCAGGACTTGAAAATTTCAAGATGGAATGTGCAAGGGACTTAAATGTCAACCTAAAACAAGGTTACAATGGAGATTTGACTTCTAAAGAAGCTGGTTCAATCGGTGGAGAAATGGTTAAACGTATGGTTCGTTCTTACGAAGAACAACACATGAATAATCTTTAATAAAAATAGTACATTTAATATATATTTAGATTTATAAGTATATTAAGAAGCAGTGTTGTGGCTTCTCGTAATTATAAATCTAAACAACAAGAGCAGGGCCATTTTCGCCCTGTTTTTTTGTTTAGGTGAATGCGGGAAGCTGAAAGCGGAAAAATCATCTCGCCTTTAGGCGAGGTAAGTAAGATCCTTCGTCGCAAGCTCCTCAGGATGACAATGTAGTAGCTCGAGTCAAGGAATAACTGTTATTGGGGAACGGTGAGGGCACCGTTTCTTACCATTTGTTTTGTACATTCACATTAGCTTCATGTGTTTTCCCTCACACATTAGCTTCATGCATTTAATATATAAGTTAATGTACAAGTTAATGTATGAGTTAAAGTGTCGGAAGAATATCTCGATTATGTCTCACTTAAAGTCACCTATGGTGACTATTGGTTTTACATAGAACTTATAACATAGAACTTAGAACTGTAGCTTTAACGGAATAATCTCTTAAACACGAATTTCTTCTGTTCTAACTGAGAATATTTTTCTTTAATATCTACTAGTTCATAAGTTTTTTCTTTTAATTTCATCTTTAATTTTGCATTTTCAGATATAAGAACATCTTTGTCTTCTAGTTCTAAATCTTTTTTAAATTCGTCTATGGTATTATTAAGCTTGCATATGGTCTCATTGATCTTGCTAAAATTTGTATACATAACGTCATTTAGACTATCTAAGTGCATTGCCACTTCTCGTATAGCTAGATTATTCGCCTCATTACTAGAATTACTAGAATTTTCGTTAAAAGGTACAGGGGCCGTTTCTCCAGATATTTCATCTTCTACTGTAGGAGATTTTAGAATTTGTTTGATTTGACTGTTATTATAACCTTTATTTTTCAAATCTTTTATGTACTGAAAAGTTTCAATTTCTTTAATCGTATATTCTCTACGATTGCTCTTATCCCTTGGAACATGTATGTCAAATTCACCTTCGTAAAATCGAAGAACATGAGGTTCGTAATCTAAAATTGTAGCCGCTTCCGATATGGTATGTTTTTGAATACTCAATTTTATCACCTTTTTTATCGTAGTTTACTTGTCCATTATATTCCACATATTGCGAGGATTATATTGAAATTTGTCAGAGGAGAAAGATTTTTTTAAAAAATTTTGTTGACAATCTTTTCTGAATATTGTATATTAATATTTGTCCTCAGGGACACGTAAGATTTAAAAAGATCGAGGTGTAGCGCAGTTTGGTAGCGCACATGGTTTGGGACCATGGGGCCGAAGGTTCGAATCCTTTCACCTCGACCATTTTTTCTTTATTTTTATGTTTAAATGCAAATTTTGTGGGGGCTTTTAGCTCAGTTGGTTAGAGCAACCGGCTCATAACCGGTAGGTCCGGGGTTCAAGTCCCTGAAGGCCCACCAAGTCTTTTAATGAATAATGTATAATTAAAATACTTTTTTATTACTTATTCTTCCCTAATAACAATTAAAGTCATTAAAAACTTGACATTTTAAATGATTTAATGTATATTATAATTTGTAACTTATCGAGGTGTAGCGCAGTTTGGTAGCGCACATGGTTTGGGACCATGGGGCCGAAGGTTCGAATCCTTTCACCTCGACCATTTTTTCTTTATTTTTATGTTTAAATACAAATTTTGTGGGGGCTTTTAGCTCAGTTGGTTAGAGCAACCGGCTCATAACCGGTAGGTCCGGGGTTCAAGTCCCTGAAGGCCCACCAGTTTTTAATGAATAATTAATAGTGAACAATGTACAATTAAAATTACCTCAAATTATTCATTATTAATTGTTTATTATTCATTAAATACGCCCAGATAGCTCAGTCGGTAGAGCAGGGGACTGAAAATCCCCGTGTCGGTGGTTCGATTCCGCCTCTGGGCACCATTTTAAAAGCTAATACATCGTAAGTACTCTCCCCTATATTATATAATAATATACTGGCGTGGCTCAACGGTATAAGTAGCGAACCAAAATTTCGCTTTTTGAAATTTTACGTGAGTCACTTAGTTAGGCAAATTAGTATAGTGCATTATTATGAAATGGGCAATAAACAATATATAACATGCTGGCGTGGCTCAACGGTAGAGCAGCTGACTTGTAATCAGCAGGTTGTAGGTTCGATTCCTATCGCCAGCTCCATAATGACTTTAAACCATATCTTTAACTAGGATATGGTTTTTTTATTTTATGAATTAGTCACATATAGGATATTAAGCAATCAGGGCTTAGGTATTCCTTTTGGGGCTTAGGATTCTTCGCTTCGCTCAAGAATGACTGGGGCGCGGCTCCGTAAGTCTTTGTTTAAGTGCTGAAGTACTTTTCTGACTTTATCTTCTCCCCTAGTCATTCAATTGCTAACCTTCAACACTAGCATTAGTGCTACCAACGGTGGCTAAAGGTTTTCCCGTCCAACGAACCAACCGTCCAACCAAAAAAGGGCTAACGCCCTTTTTTTATTTAAACAAATCTCCGAACAAATCTCCTAATGTTGGATTTGCGTTTTCATCTTTATATACGCTTATGTTTTCTTCGATTTCTACTTGTTTTTCTACTTTTTCTATGGTTTCTTTAATGCTTAGAGATACTTTCTTTTTGTCATTATCAATACCTATGATTTTTACTTTTACAGTATCTCCTTTATGAAGCACAGCATCAACACTTTCCACCTTTTCATGAGAAATTTGTGAAATGTGAATTAAACCTTCCACTGTTGGTGCAATTTCAGCAAATGCACCAAAAGATACTGTATTTGTAATTGTTCCTTCTACAATATCTCCTTTTTTATTATTGTTAACAAATGAAGTCCATGGATCTTCCGTCATTTCTTTTACGCTTAATTTAATCTTTTGATTTTCTTCATCTAAATTAATGATTACTGCTTCAATTGTATCTCCTTCAGATAATACATCATTTGGATGATTTACCTTAGAATGAGATAAATCTGAAATGTGAACGAACCCATCAAGAGCACCAATATTAACAAAAACACCGTAATTCATAATGGATTTTACTTTACCACTAATCTTTTGCCCTACTTCTAAAGAGCTGAAGAAATCACCTTTCACTTTTGCATCTGCTTCGACTTTAGCTTTATGTTCTGCTTCTACTATTACCTTTTGAGATAAGATTACTTTGTTTTTCTTTTTATCAAATTCAATAATCTTCCCTCTTATTTGCTTTCCTACTAAAGATTCTAAATCTTTTACGAATTTATAATGATATTGTGAAGCAGGCATAAAGATTTCTGAGATTCCTACATCAACCATCAAGCCACCTTTTATAGCTTTTACAACTTTACCTTCTAGGATTGTGCCTTCTTCATAAGCTTTTTCTAATTCGTCTTTCGCTTTTCTCTCTTCTAGACGTAAAACAGAAAGCTCTACGCTATCGGTACCAATATTTAATACCAATGCTTCAATATTATCTTGTGGATTTACTATTGTACTTAAGTCTACATCTGAATCTTTTGTGTACTCAGATTTTTTGATGATTCCATCTGTTTTATATCCTACATTAACGATAATTTCATCTTTTGATGCAGATATTACTTTTCCCTCTACAATGCTGCCCTTTCTAAAACTTTTGAAGGTGTCCTCATAAGTGCTGTTCATGTTTTCCATATTGTTTTCTTGATTTTCCATAAAATTTATAACCTCCTCGATAATCCATTGGGGTGTTGATGCCCCCGCAGAAATACCTACTTTTTCATATTTTTTTATTTTATCCATATCCAGATCTTTTTTCGTCTCAATATGGAATGTATTATTGCAATATTTTTTGCTGATACTTACTAATTTTTGCGTATTAGAACTATTATACCCGCCAATGATGATCATGCAATCTACATCCTGTGCAATTCTTCTCGTCTCTTCTTGGCGCTCTTTTGTTGCATTACATATGGTATTAAATATAGCTACATTATTATGTTGTTCTTTCATCTTTTCTGTTATCGCTATAAATAATTCGTTTGTAATGGTAGTTTGTGCTACAACGCATATTTTATCATATTTAGCTACGTTTGGCACATTATTTTTATCATCTACTATTATTCCGCTATTATTACACCATCCATTAATACCCTTGACTTCAGGATGGTCCTTATTTCCAATGATTACAATTTGATAATCTTCATCATAATATTTTTTTACTCTCTTCTGAATATTCTTTACATATGGACAAGTGGCATTGATAAGATTTAGGCTTTTCTCTTCTGCTTCCTTAATCACATTTTCTCCAACACCGTGAGATCGTATGACTATTGTTCCTTTTTCGATTTCATCTAATCCTTGTACTGTCTTGACACCCCTTTGTTCAAGTTTTTCGATGACTTGAGGATTGTGTATAATAGGACCTAATGTATGGATGAGGTGAACTTGTCCATCTTCTATGGCTTTGTCTACAGCATCTAATGCTCTATTTACACCAAAACAGTACCCTGCTGTTTTCGCTAGTATGATCTCCATTGTATCCCTCTCTTATCTGCTTACTAGTTTTCGTACTTGATTCATGATGTCTTCGCTGATTTCTTCCATCTTTTCTTTAGGCACTTTTTTTCCATAATAAGACTCTAAGGAAATAGGTTCTCCAATATTTACAGTAACTTTGCTTCCTATTTTGTAATTTGCAGAAATTCCGATAGGAATGACTAAAGCTTTAGACTTTATAGCTAACATAGCCAGTCCTGCCTCCGCCTTCTTTTCTTCCCCTTCTTTTACTCTAGTACCTTCTGGAAAAATACCAAGTGTATGGTTTTCTTTTAGAACTGTGAGAGAATTTTTAATGGCACCAATATCACTTTGCCCTCTTTTGATGGAAATCACATTAAGATGCTTTAAGAGCCAAGCAAAAGCTTTATTTTTAAATAGCTCTGCCTTACCTAAAAAGTGTATTGTCCTCTTGGTGCCTTTACAGGCTATAACGATGGGGTCTATCCAATGAATGTGATTAGAGCAAATGATTATCGCTCCTGAATGAGGAATTCTCTCTTTATGCTGTACTTCAAACTTATAAATACATGATATACAAACATTCACGATAAATCGAACAAATGTATAAACCATCTACTCACCTTCCTCTTCATTTATGATGGATTTCATAGTTTGAAGAACCTCATCAATTGTCATATTACTTGTATCAATGACGATAGCGTCATCTGCCTTTTTTAAAGGAGAGACTTCTCTCGTCTGATCCATTTTGTCTCTATTTGCGATATCTCGCTTTAATTCTTCTATATCCATATTTTGGTCTAATTGTTCGTATCTTCTTTGAGCTCGAATGTCAATGGACGCGTCTAAATAAAACTTGTATTCTGCTTTAGGTAGGACAACTGTTCCAATATCTCTTCCATCCATTATAACAGATTTTCCATTAGCGATTTCACGTTGCTTGTCTACCATAAGCTCACGGACTCTAGCAAATTTTGATACTGCAGATACATTATTGCTAACTTTTTGTGTGCGAATATCAATATCTACGTTTATTCCATTTAAGTAAATGCAATTATTATTAAAATCGATGTCGATTTTTTCGGCTTCCTTTATGATTGTCTCTTCATCTTCTACATCCACGTTTAACTGTAAAATATGATAGGTTAGGGCTCGATACATGGCTCCAGTATCTAAATAATCAATATGGATTTCTTGTGCTAATCTTTTAGCAATGGTACTCTTCCCTGCTCCAGCAGGCCCATCAATTGCAATATGTATATTTTTCATTTCTTCCTCCGTTCAAGTTCTAAGTTCTACGTTGCAAGGTGCAAATTTTAAGTAAAAGTGACTCCTTGGTCGGGAAAAGCTGAAAGCTGAAAGGAAAACCGTCTCGCCTTTAGGCGAGGGTGGTTTTCCTTACCACCTTACCACCTTACCACCTTAAAAATCAGCTCTTCTCTTGAATTTCTACCTTAAACAAATACGTCATCCCTTTTTCACACTCGTACTTGCTTCCCATTTTAGGTGTAATAAGGTTATCTGTTGCGTCTATTAGGTGTAGGGTGATGGTTTCACTATTGTTGTTTCTTACTTCTACTACATCCCCATCTATTACTTCTAGATCAAAAGGGGACTTTTCGTCCTCTTCCTTTACTTTTTCTCCATTTAGAAAAATTTGAACGCCTTTATCTCCTGTAAAGTTAAATCTAAGATTTCCTTTTGATATATAGATTGTGCTCTCCTCTAAACTAACAGGTATACCCGTCTCATTGGACTTAACCGTCTCTAATACATCGTTATTTACAAAGATTTGAACGAGCACTACTGCTCCAAAGGCAAAGACAATTACAGAAACTAATAATTTCTCAAATAATGAAATAGATTTTTTCAAGATTCTACACTCCAATACAATATAATCCTAACAATCATTAGATACATTAAAAGTAAGCTATTCTTATCAAACAGCAAAAGGATTAAGCCCTTTACTTACGTATTGATACCAATCTTTACTATTTTATGTATTTGAGCATTATTTCATTCCTTTAACAGCTTATTCCTGCTAAATACCCAGTTGAAAAAGCAATTTGAAGATTAAAGCCTCCTGTCACAGCATCTACATCTAATACTTCACCAACTATATAAAGCCCTTCGACTACTTTAGACTCCATCGTTGCAGGGTTTACTTCTTTTACTTTTATTCCACCTGAGGTGATAATACCTTCATTAATAGGCCTTTTGCCCTTAATAGATACGGTTAAGTTCTGTAAAATTCCTCTGATTTTATTGCGTTCTTCTTTTGTTATTTGATTTACTTTTTTGTATTCATCGATGCCGCTTAGTTCTATAATCACCGGAATCATCTTTTTAGGTAGCAAATCATCAAGTGCATTTTTAAAACTCTTATTAGCGTACTTTTCAAAATCTCTAAGAATCCTACTATCTAGGGTTGTTTCATCAAGAGCAGGTTTTAAATTGATTCTAACAGTATATGAACCTTCTTCTTTTATAATAGAGCTTAAAGATAATACGGCCGGACCTGAAAGACCAAAATGCGTAAAGAGCATTTCGCCAAAAACTTCTTTTACCTTTTTATTGCCCTTAAAGAGGGATATACTAACATTTTTTAAGGAAAGCCCCTGTAATTCCTTCACAAAAGAATCCTCGCTTACAAGGGGAATAAGAGCTCCTTTTGGCTCAATAATTCCATGTCCTAACTTTTTAGCAAATATATACCCATCTCCAGTAGAGCCTGTCTGACTATAGGTAACTCCTCCGGTAGCTAAAATAACACCATCACATTCGATAGTTTGACCATTCTCTAATAAGACTCCTTTGATTTTACCATCTTCAGTTAAAAGATCCTTTACCGTAGTATTTAGCCTTACCTCTACATTGTTCTTTTCTAAATACTTGCTCATTGCTTTAATGACATCACTAGATTTGTCACTTTGTGGAAAAACCCTATTGCCTCTTTCCACCTTTTCTCTTAAACCTAGTTCATTAAAAAGCTGTATGGTGCTTGTATTGCTAAAAGTATAAAAAGCACTGTAGAGAAAAGATTTATTGGTGACTACATTTTCAATGAGCTCTTCTATTTCACAGGCATTTGTAAAATTACATCTGCCTTTTCCCGTTATAAACATCTTTTTGCCTAGTTTTTCATTTTTTTCTAATAATATTACTTCATGTCTCGCACCTGCAGTTCCAGCAGCCATCATACCTGCTGCTCCTCCGCCAATAACGACAATTTTGCTCATATATTCTCTTCTACTTTCTTATTTAAGATTGACTGTTATCATATATATAATGCTCAGCCCAAATTTCTTCTAGTTCATTAAAAATCTCTTTTGTCTTTTCTCTATTTCTAAGGCCAACGGCTACAATTATAGCATTCATAAGACTCATTGGAGCAGTAATCGTATCTACAAAAGAGATGATATTGCTCTTTGCAATAAGATAATAGTCGCTAATCCTTGTAATAGGTGACATTTCATTGTCCGTTATCGCCACAACTTTAAGACCACGCTCCTTTAGAAATTTCATAGACTCGTATGTTTTGGAAGAATACCTTGGAAAGCTAATCCCTATGACTACATCACCAGGTTTTGCATGAATAATTTGTTCGTAAATATCGCCTACTTTAGAATCAATTACTTTTACCTGATTGAGTAATAAATCCAGATAATATCCTAAAAACTCTGTCAGAAGGGAAGTAGTACGAAAACCTACTATATAAACTGTTTGTGCATTTACAATCAAGTCAATTACCTTTTGAAATCTATCTTTATCAAATTCATCTAGAGTATAGCGGATATTATCAATATCTGCTGTTAGAATATCATTTAACAGATGTTCCTCGTCAAATTTGTCTAAAGACATATCAATTCGCTGAGTAGTAGTCAATTTTGTTTTTATCATTTCTTGTAAGACTTTTTTAAATCTTGGATATCCATTAAAACCAAGGTAATTAGCAAAGCGCACTACTGTAGCCTCACTCACACCTACAGCTTCTCCCAGACTTGCCGCTGTCATAAAAGCTGCCTTTTCATATTTATTCAAGATAAAATCTGCGATTCGCTTATTTCCCTTGCTTAAATTTGGATAATCCTCTTTTATCTTTAACATTATTTCTGTAAAGTTTTTGTACTCTGACACGATATTCACCTGCATAATCTATTTTGTTTGTCTCTTTTTAGAGCACGAAACCTCTTAATTACCTATTTTAAATCAAACCGAATCCATTGACTATTAAAATATAAAAAAAATTATTTACTACCCTATTATGCAAATATATTTTTACTTCATACGAGCAATTAAAACAATATAGGGTGATGTTTGATCATTTAAACAGGAATACTTTAATACTTTGTATCTGTATTTATCTAGTACTTTTAGATATGCTTCTACAATAGAGGCCTCTTCTACTCCTCCTTCATGAGAGGTATAGACGCATATCGTAATAATTCCATTTACCTTTAATAGTTCTAAGCTCTTTTTTAATGCCTTAATACTAGAAGCCCCTTTCGTGATAATGGCTGGATCTCCTTTAGGCAGATAACCTAAATTAAACATCACACATGAAATGGGGCCTTGAACGTATTGATCTATATTTGCGTGGCTATCTTGAATTAATTGAACTCTGCTCTCATAAGCTTTTTCTAAAACTTTAGCCTTAGTGTTCTTAATGGCGTCTTCTTGTATATCAAAAGCATAAACTTGTCCAGTTTGACCCACCTTTTCTGCTAAAAACACTGTGTCTGCACCATTGCCTGCGGTGGCATCAATTACTTTATCTCCTTTTGTGATCGCTGTGGATGCATAATCTTGAGCTAATTTCGTTATGTGAAATATATTCATATTATACCTTCTTATGATCACAGCTATTTTTGCTATAGAACTCCTTAATCAGAATTCTATTATTGATCATTTCTATTTCATTTTCATTCATATAGTCGACTGTATCCTCATCGTATACTTCTAATTCATCTACGCCCCTATTATAGGTAAAATTAATCACAGACTTTACCAATCCATCAAATAAGAAAGGATCCTCTAATCTCATCTCTGTAAAATTAAGGATTACTCCATGTTTATAGTAAGTAAATCCAGCTACTCCAAGAATTTTTTTTTCTTCTGTCATAATGCAAACATGGGTAGATTCTTCTTCATTTAGTTTAAAATCTAGCTGACTTCGTTCATATATCTTTATTTCAATCATGATTTAACACTCCTAATGATGTTATTTCGTTTTTTGTTAAATGTCGATAAGCTCCTATTTCTAAGTCTCCAAGAGCAAGATTTCCAATGCTTGTCCGCTTTAAGCTTAGAACAGGGTGGCCGATTTTTTCACACATTTTGCGCACCTGTCGGTTTCTGCCTTCCCAGATTACAATCTCCACGAGAGTATTTTCTGGAAACTCTCTAAGTACTTTAAAGGATGCCTTAGATGTCTTATAATCTTCAATTATCAAACCACCTTCAAAGGCTTTTATTTCTGCCTTTGTAGGTCTACCTTTTATTTTTGCTACATATGTCTTTCCTATATGATGCTTAGGGTGGGTCATTGTATAAGTAAAATCTCCATCATTGGTTAATAGCAAAAGACCTTCTGTATCATAATCTAATCGCCCTACAGGGTACACCCTTTCCTCTAAATGAACAAGGTCTAATACAGTCTGCCTATTAAAATTGTCCTTTACGGATGTAATGACTCCTCGTGGCTTGTTCAGCATAATATAAACCTTTTTCTCATTTGTTCCAATTTTTTTACCATCAAAGGTTACTTCATCCTGATCCGGATCCACAATAAAACCCATTTCAGTAATGACTTCATTATTGACCTTTACCCTACCATCTTTTATATGCTCTTCGCACTTTCTTCTAGAATCTACACCATGATTGGCTAGAAACTTTTGTAATCTCATTGAGTCACTCCCGTTTTAGTTCTAAGTTCTACGTTGTATGTTCTAAGTAAAACCTTTGCCACCCATGGTGGCAGTTAATATTTATTAGATAATTTGGCGTTTATTTTTAGATATTTTTATCTCACTAGTTAGAGCGTAGAGATCCTTCGCTGCGCTCAGGATGACTTAAGCAGGAGTTAAGGTTGGTTCGTTGGACGGGAAAAGCTTAAATGAATAATGAAAATTGAACATTGAACAGTACAAATATGCGAATCTTGCTACTCTTTCAAATTGTTCATTATTCATTGTTCCATGTTCATCCTTCACTGCGACATTAGTCGCATATTTGCTTACCACCTAACTAGCGTCTAGCCACTTAATATCTAGTGCTTCAATTGGTATTTCCTGACTAAGAATATTAAAATAATCTCGCAAATTCTCTCTCAAGAACTTAAGATAATCTTTTTCGTATACCTTCTGTGGGCTGTAGAGGTCTTTTGAATAGATGATTTCTCCATCAATTAAGAAATCTACACTTCCAATTCTTTGTTTGTTATATATAGGAGCAGCCATAATATTGTTTACATTAAGCACCCGTTCTATATTTTCTCCTTGTTTGATGGGAATGTCAATATTTTCGTCAGAAATGATTTTAAATTGATCATTTATGCCATCTTCTACATATATAGAAGTAATATACTCTCCCTTTTTCATAACATTTTTTGTGGTGTATTGTTCAAATCCATAATCTAATAAGATTCTTGACTCTGCCCATATATCACTAGCCCTTAAGATTACACCTATCATTTGCATGCCTTCTCTTTCAGCAGAAAAAACCAAACATTTACCTGCATCTATAGTATAACCTGTTTTTACGCCATTTCCTCCATCATATCCAGTAAGAAGTTTATTCTTATTGTACAGAGTATGAACTTGATTGTTGATTTTAATATCTGTTTTTTTTGCGCTCATAATTTTTTTAAAATCTTCGTTTCTAAAGGCGTATTGTGTGATAAGAGCTAAGTCTTTTGCTGTGGTATAATGTTCTTTTTCATATAAGCCATGAGGATTTGTAAAATTTGTATTAGTAGCCCCTATTATTTGAGCTTTCTCATTCATCAATTCCACAAAATTCTTTAAACTACCTGAAATGTGAGTAGCTATAGCGTAAGCTGCATCATTTCCAGAGCGAAGCATGAGTCCATATACTAAATCTTCTAAAGTGATTTTATCTCCCTTTTCAATGTAAATAGATGAGCCTTCTACATTAGCTGCTTCTTCACCTACGACTACCACATCATCTAAATTCCCATACTCTAAAGCTAAAATAGCAGTCATAATCTTAGTAGTACTTGCCATCGCCATTTCCGTTTCACTATTCTTATTATACAATATTCTACCCGTTTTTTCTTCAATTAATATAGCAGACTGAGATGGCACATCTATGGCCATAGCAGCTGTTGGTAGAAAGAAACTTAAAATAATGACGATACATAGTACAGTTGAACACATTTTTATCATATGAACCTCCTAAGTTATCATTTATGATAAGATTTTTTATGATAAATAATATACACCATATTATTATAGTATTACCTTTAGATGAATTTTAGAATTTACAACAAAAAAAATAGCGACCTGCGCTATTTTTTAGTTTTAAGTTCTAGGTTCTAGGTTCCAAGTAAAAGCAATAGTCACCCTCGGTGACATGGTTTTACTTGGAACTTTCTTCTGTTGATTGTACAAATTCCTCAAAAGAAGGCAATTCCTCTATTGTAGTAATTCCTGCATATTTTAGAAAATCCGGTGTTATTCCATAAAGGATTGGCTTACCTGGTGCCTCTAATCTGCCTGCCTCTTTTATGAGATTACGATCAACTAAAGTCTGTAGTGCACTAGATGACTTTACTCCTCTTATCTGTTCAATTTCAATTCGAGTAACTGGTTGCTTATAGGCTACAATGGATAAAGTTTCTAAAGCGGCCTGAGATAGACCAGCTTTGTTTCGCTCTACTAGTAAATCATCAATATAATGGTGAAATTCTGTCTTTGTACCTAGTTGATATTTGGATTGGATTTGTATTAACTGTATTCCTCTATTGCTATTCGTATACTTTTCTTGTAATTCTTCTAATAAATCTTTAGTATCTGTCGTGTTTATATTCAAACTATTTGCTATTTCATTTATGCTAATAGGCTCACCTACTGCAAAGAGAATAGCTTCTAGTGGTCCCAATAGCTCATCTTTCATAGCATCACCTAATTTTCCAAATTACAATCTCACCACAAATTCTCTCTTGGGCACATAAGACGAAATTATTTTTTATTAATTCTAGTAAAGCCAAAAAAGTCACAATGATTTTTGTACGGGAGATGGTAGTGTCAAAAAGACTACTAAAAGAAATCTCTCTTTTGTCCTCGAGAAGACTTATAATATCTCTCATTTTATCCTCTACTCGTACAGTCTCTCTTTCTATTTTATGAAGGATATTTTCAACCTTCTCCACTTTGCTTTTGGCCAAAACTCTTTTAAACGCCTGAAAAAGACTTTCAACATCAATTTCAGTAATTATTTTATTAGTATTTTCCCAGTACTCTGGATCTTTATAGTGTACTTGCATAGATATTTCCCCTTGGTTTTGCAAGTATTCGCTTATCTCTTTATAAATTTTATACTCGTAGATCTTCTCAGCAAGTTCCAACCTTGGATCGATCTCATTTCCTTCTTCATCTTCTTCAGGAGGAAGGAGTAGATTGGATTTTATCTGTAAAAGCTGAGCAGCCATGACCACAAATTCACTAGAGTAGTCCATATTGTATTCTTTCATTTGATTGATGTACTCTAAATACTGGTCTGTGATTTGAGAGATTGGAATATCGAAAATGTCGATTTCATGTTTTTTAATCAAATGCAAAAGCAAATCCAAGGGCCCTGCAAACTCTTGAAGCCTTATCTCGTATTCCATGTATTACCTCTTTCTTTTGTTATGTTGAAAAAGTCTGTGTTTTTATTTTATCTTGAGCTCCTATATTAATGTTTTAGCAGAAGGCGGAAAGCTGAAATTTGGGTCACCTAAGGTGACCGTTATGCGGAACGACGAGGGCGTCGTTCCCTACGGATTGAGAGGCAAGAGGTTAAAAGCAAGAATCACCTCACCTATAGGCGAGTTTAGATTTTCTTGCACATTCAGCTTTCAATATTATTCATTCTAAGTTACGCAAAGTTCGTTCCTAGAGATTCTTCGTCGCTACGCTCCTGAGAATGACACTCTAGAAAGCTGTAATGGTGTCTAGTTGATTTTGCATTTCCTTTCGGCATTCCGCTTTCGGCTTTCGGCTTTTAAGGTTTTGCTTACCACCTGGGAGTAATACCTGATTTGTCTTGACCAAAGGGAAAGAGAAATCAAGTGGTATTACCCCTGTCAAGGTTGGAGAGGTTTGTAGCGACTAGAAGGAGCTAGAAACCCGCAACCTACGACATACCACCTGACCACCTGACCACCTGCTTTTAAAAAAACAACCTCACCAAAGAAAACATCCCAATCATCATAAATTCAATGGCTGGGTTTAATATATAGTCTAGGACATTTGTAAAGATTAATATGAGCAATACTACATAACCGTATCTTTCGACCTTCCAAAACATTTCTTCTAATTTACCAGGTAAAATGCTCGCTACGATTTTTGAACCATCTAGAGGTGGAACAGGAATTAAATTAAAGACGGCAAAACTCACATTGTAGATAAAGAGCAACTCAAAGAAAAGATAGGCAGTGGTACCTGTAGAGTTTAACAGAAACATTGCTATAAGTGAAATAAGACCTAGGATAATATTTGTCAAGGGCCCTGCAAGTGAAACTAAAAAGGTGCCCTTTCTTCTGTTTTTAAAATAGTTTGGATTATACGGAACTGGTTTTGCCCATCCAAACCTCAAAATAAAAAGGCATAAAAGACCCATAGGATCTATGTGCTTAATGGGATTTAAAGTAAGCCGCCCCGCAGATTTTGCCGTAGGATCCCCTAATTTATATGCAGTATAGCCATGTGCTAATTCATGTAGAGTAATAGTAATAAGCAACGCTGGCAAAGTATAAATCATAGCCTGTAATGAACCCACAATATTGCTTAAAATATTGTTTAATATGCCACCCATGTAATCCCCCTTTTTTTAGTTCTATGTTCTGCCGTAGCTTGCAGCCAATCGCCCTGCGCTATGCTTGTGCTCTTGGGCAAGCCTGGCTAATGCTTCTCTTCGTCGCTACGCTTCTCGACAAGCAAAGTAACCACTCTATAAGTTCTAAGTAAAAAGCCCCTTAGCGCTTCAGTCCCTAGCGTTTAGCATTCCTTTTGGGTCTAAGATCCTTCGTTGCAAGCTCCTCAGGATGACAAAAGCAGTAGCTTGGGTCAAAATATGCCTTAAGCATTTAAAGTCCTGTAAAGCCGCCTACTCTCGTCATCCTTGAGCGATAGCGAAGGATCTTAGACTTTAGACGATCTCGCCAATAGATAAGTGTTTTTTTCAGCTTTCTACTTTCCGCTTTCAGCTTTTATTTCTGCCAGCTTGGCAACATGTCTTTTGCGACAATGTCCTCGTAGGTTTCTCTTCTTACAATGATCTCATCTTCATCTCCTCTTAAGAGAACTACTGCTGGTCTTGGTATTTTGTTGTAATTACTAGACATAGCATAATTATAAGCACCTGTATTTAAGACGGCTAAGATATCTCCTGGTTCTACTTTTGGCAATTGGATGTCTTTTATAAGGGTGTCGCTTTCACAACATCTTCCGCTTATAGTGACAATCTCTTGTTCCTCAGAAACTAAAGTTTTATTGGCTACTATGGCATCATAGACTGCACCATACAATGCAGGCCGAGGGTTGTCCGTCATTCCTCCATCAACGCTGACGTATTTTCGGATTTCGGGTATTTCCTTTACTGTACCAATCTTATACAATGTAATGCCTGCCGTTCCTACTGTATAACGACCTGGCTCAACGACGATTTTAGGCACCTCTAATTGAATTTCGCTGCAAATCCTTCTCACTGTACTCATTAGTTTTTCAATATACTGATCTACATTAAAGCTTGCATCATGTCTCATTTGTGGAATACCAAATCCACCACCTAAATTTAACTCGGTTAAAGAAAATCCGTCTTCTTTTAGCTCTTTCATTAAATTAAGCATTACTTCTGCAGTGACTAAAAAAGGCTCTTCATCAATTATTTGGGATCCTATATGACAGTGTAAGCCGATAATATTAATGTTTTTTAAGTCTTTGCTAAAATCAAATAAATCTCTTACTTGTTTTAAAGGTATACCAAATTTTGAGTCTATTTTTCCTGTTTGTATAAATTCATGAGTATGTGCTTCAACACCTGGGGAAACTCGTATAGACACTCTCATTACATGATTGTGTTCTTCGCAGATGGCATTTAAAAGTTCTAGTTCATATTTGCTATCGACAATTACTTTGCCGATATTGTATTCGATGGCCATTTTTATTTCTTCAACTGTTTTATTGCTACCATGAAGACAAACTCTTTCCATAGGAAAACTTGCCATATACGCTGTGTAAAGTTCTCCCCCTGATACTACGTCTAAAGATACGCCCATATCCTTTATAATATTGCACATTGCCAAATTTAAAAAAGCTTTGCCAGCATAATTAATATCATATGTAGCATTTTGTTTTGTAAATGCATTTATTATTTTTGTTAAATTTTCTCTTATTATATCTTCACTGATCACGTATAGTGGAGTACCATACTTTTCTGCTAAAGCTACGGTGTCATGGTTTGAAAAAAGATAATTTGTCATCATGTACATCCTCCTCATAAATAATACTATGATTATACCTTTATTTAAAGGCAAAAACAAGAAATAATAGCAACTACGCATCTGGATCAAACACTAGGTTTTTAGATAGAAATCAAAACCTACGACTAGCGACCAGTGCTAGTTGCTATAAATAATTAGTTGCTTAAGTTTATAAATTGAGTGATAAATTTGTTAAAGAGATTAAAGAAATTGATCTTTTCTACATCTTCTTCCGCTATAAGGTCAATCTTTGTTACTTCTTTTCCATTTTCTAAAATCTTTAATTCTCCAACTTTATCTCCTTTTGCTATTGGAGCACTTATGTTTTCATTTAGTTTTACTTCTTGTTTAAATTCCTTTTTTTCGCTTTTTAACATAAGCTGGCTGTATCCATCTTTTGTAACAACATTAATTTCTTCTTTTACTCCTCGATTAATCGGTATGGTGTCTAATACCATATTTTCTTCTACAACGGTTTCATTTTTATATTGGCTAAATCCATAATTTAATAATTGCAAGGCTTCATCAAATCGATCATTAGAGCTTGGCGCATCTAAGACAACGGAGATTAATCTCATAGAACCTTCTTTTGCCGTAGCACTTAAACAGTAACCAGCGTCATCTGTATATCCTGTTTTAAGGCCGTCGACTCGATTATCCCTTCGAAGCAATTTATTTGTATTGGCCAAAGTTCGAACTTTGTCATCATTTTTCCCTACGTTCACATCTGTCATCCAAATAGTCAGATATTCATGAATTTTAGGGTATTTTACTAGCTCTTTGCTCATCAAGGCAATATCATTTGCACTACTATAATGCCCTTCTGCAGGCAATCCATTTGAATTCATAAATTGGGTGTCCTTCATACCTAATTCTTTTGCCTTTTCATTCATCATTCCGATAAAAGATTGATAATCTCCTGCAATATACTCTGCCATAGTAGCTGCTGCATCATTTGCTGATTCAATGGCAATGCCCTTGAGCAAATCGTCTACGCTTACGGTTTCTGAAGGCTCTAAAAACAGCTGAGAACCACCCATATCTGCAGCAAATTGGCTCACTGTAACTTGATCATTTATTGAGATATTCTCTTTATCTAATTCTTCCATAATAATAAGCATAGTCATTACTTTTGTAACACTTGCTGGAGCACGCCTTTCATTGGCATTTTTCTCATAAAGTATTTGTCCAGTAGCTGCATCTATTAGTATTGCAGATGAAGATTCAATCTGAAGCCCCTCTGTCTGCGCATCTTTGCCTTCTTCCGTAGCTGGCTCTGCACTTACTATAGTATAATTAAATAGCAGTAGACAAGTTAAAAAGAAAGAAATTGATTTTTTCATAATTAACCTCCATTTATATAATTAACTATAGTTTGTGTTTACAGTATCAACCATATACAAAAAAAATTGGCTATTGTCAAGCCAATTTTTACAAAAAAACGCACGTATTAGTTCTAAGTTGTACGTTGTAAGTTCTAAGTAAAAACTGCCACCGATGGTGGCAGCTAAGATGAATAAAAAAAGTTGGTATTTTTTAGAAGTTTTTGTTTTATTAATTAGTGTGTAAAGATCCTTCGCTGCGCTCAGGATGACTGGGGCAGGAGCTTAAGTCTTTATCTCGCCCGAAGGCGAGTACGGTTTTGCTGACCACCTGGGAGTAATACCTGATTTGTCTTGACCAAAGGGAAAGAGAAATCAAGTGGTATTACCCCTGTCAAGGTTGGCGAGGTTTGTAGCGACTAGAAGGAGCTAGAAACCCGCAACCTACGACATACCACCTTAAACCATTTCCTTCGCAAAAGAAGTTCCATTCCTAATCTTCTCCACCCCGAGTAGCTCACACACAGTCGCTCCAATATCTGCAAAAGTTTCGCGAATTCCTAGATTTACGCTCTTTACTTGATCGCCATAAACTAGTATAGGGATGTATTCTCTAGAATGGTCTGTGCTAGGCGTAGTCGGATCGCATCCATGATCTGCATTAATGATGAGTACATCTTCCCTCTCCATTGCGTTTATAATCTGTGGTAATTTATCATCAAAAGCTTTTAGCGCATTTGCATAACCTTCTACATCATTTCGATGACCATAGATCATATCAAAATCCACTAAATTAACAAAGATGAGTCCTGATTTACCACTTTCCATAAATTCTAATATTCGATCCATTCCCTCATCATTGTTCTTCATCTTTAGAACATCTGTTAACCCTTCACCAGCGAAAATATCATGGATTTTCCCTATTCCCATAACGGCTAAGGATCCATCTTTTACTTTGTTTAAAACGGTCTCCTCTGTAGGCTTTAATGAATAGTCGTGTCTATTAGATGTTCTAGTATAATTGCCATTATTGCCTACAAAAGGTCTGGCAATAACTCGTCCTACACTAAGATCTCCTACTAATCGTTTTCGGGCAATTTCACATATTCTATACAATTCTTCTAGTGGTATTACCTCTTCATGAGCTGCAATTTGAAAGACACTATCTGCTGAAGTGTACACAATGGGTTTTCCAGTCCTTACGTGTTCATTCCCTAATTTTTGTATGATTTCTGTTCCTGAAGCCGCATAATTTCCTATGACTTCTCTTCCTATTTCCTTCTGAAACGAATCAATAAATTCCTGAGGAAATCCCTTTTCTGTAAAGGTAGGAAAGGGGTTGTCTAAGATAATCCCAGCCATTTCCCAATGTCCTGTAGTAGTATCCTTTCCAGGAGATTTCTCTATTGATTTACCGTATGCACCTCTTGGTTTGCCTACCTTTGGAATCTCTTTAACACCGTCAATTAATCCTAAACCCAAAGATTCTAAATGGGGCAACGAAAAGTTGTCTATACTTTTATAGATGTTTTCTAAAGTATTACTGCCTTCATCGTTATACAGTTTCGCATCAGGTAATTCCCCAATACCTACACTGTCTATTACAATCCATATTACTCGCTTCATCAATTGTCATTCCTCCTCTATAATTAAAATGTTAATTTAGTTTGTGTAAATCATTGTCTTTCATCCTTTGAGTTCATTGATACCCTATAATAACAAGAAAAAACGCCAATTTGAACGGAACTATATCAATTTTTTGGCGTTTTAATTATATTATTAAAAACTACAAATGAATTTAAGAATAATAAAGTTTCTTAATATATAGTGTAAGCTTTAGTAGTGAGCTAGTAGGGATCCTTCGTCGCTCCGCTCCCCTGGATGACTAGGCAGGGAGTTTGCACCCTTGAGGGTCTTAAGATCCTTCGCTGCGCTCAAGGATGACTTAGAAGAAGCTAGGGGCCAAAAGCAATAATCAGCGTCCAGCATTCCGCTTCCAGCCATCAGGGCTAGGGTCATTACCTCACCTCACTCGAAGGCGAGTATGGTTTTGCTGACCACCTGACCACCTGACCACCACCTAGAATAATTTATTCGAGAAAAAAATCATAAATACAGGTATAATATAAGCTTCAATGGCACATCCAAATGCGGTTATTGCAAAACCTATTAGTAGAGAGGAAAAGTAGTATATAGTTTGTTGTAGATTTTTCTTAGGACGAACAGATATCTTATATCTTTTCTTTGATATGTAAATTTGCCTTGACATCATAGTACTAATCAAAGCACTGTATATAAGACCTATTATGTATAAGATATTTTGTGGAAATATGACAAATAAAGAAAACAGAAATCCCATAAGGTATAGCTCATCTAAAATAAAGCCAATGGTAAATCCTAAAATAAATCCCTTAAATAATAGTAATGAGGGAGTGAGAAATATGCCAATGGAAAACAAACCTAAGATAAATACCAATGCAAATATTTTTGCATTGTCTATTAAAAGTTGTAAAAACATTTGAGTCTTATTTAAATCTTGATTATCACCTAGAACTTTAAAAAAATCACTTAAATAATTAATCAAATCCGTTTTCTGATTATCTGTTAAGGTCTTAACGCATAGCGTTCCAGCTATAATACCTAAAACAAATATAATGCATAAAATCAAGACCATTCTTTTGTTTCGCATAAAAAATTGCGTGAGCTCTCTCTTGTTCAAAAAAATCTCCTCCTTAGGATAAGAATATGCTCTCCTGGAGAAGATTATGATGAAATTCTACAATCAAAAGGACATCAAAATCCCTGCTACTGTTTTTCCATCTCTTATTTCGCCCTTACGGACTTTGTCTAGCACTTCATCAATACTGTACTTTTCAATATCAATGGATTCATGTTCATCTGGATGAGCTTCTCCTGGTTCTAAATCATCGCTATAAAACAAGTGAATGATTTCGTTGCTATACCCTGGTGTTGGATAGATGCTTCCTAAGCTTTTTACATTACGAGCAATATAACCTGTTTCTTCTTGTAATTCTCGAACAGCACATTCTAAAGGATCTTCACCCGGATCTAATTTTCCAGCAGGTAATTCTAGTATATTTTGTTCAATAGCCTTTCGAAATTGGCGCACTAATATAACCTTGTCATCTTTAACTGCTACTATAGCACAACCACCAGGATGCACCACAATCTCTCTTGAAGATTGCCCTCCATTGTGAACCTGAACCTTGTCGACCTTAAGAGTAACTACTTTGCCTTCATAAATACTCTTTGATTCGATTGTCTTTTCTTCAAACATACCTTTCCCTCCAATCATTAACATCTAGCCATCAGCTATCAGCCGCCAGCCATCAGTGCTTCTGCATTCCTTTTGGGTCCCTTTGCTACCAGAAGTAGCATAAAAATTAACGGATAAAATAATGTTATCTGTCAATTTCAAATGTAACCCTTTTACTAGTATATTTCCTAACACTAGCAAATAAATCAGAAATAAGTGTGCTTTCTATAAAATGCTAAAACATTACAGCTACTGAAAGTAGCTAGGTTTTTACTGGTCGCTGAACGCTTATGGCTGATTGCTAGTAGTTTTTATCTTTTATCTTCTAAAAGCTTATTTAACTCAGCCATAAAGGTATTAATGTCTTTAAATTGCCTATATACACTTGCAAATCTTACATAAGCTACTTCATCTGTCTTTTTTAGCTGATCCATTATTTTTTCGCCAATAAAATGAGAAGATACTTCTCTCTCAAGGCTCTGGTATACTTCTTTTTCGATGGTATCCACAATGTCTTCAATTTGCTTGATGGAAATAGGCCTTTTTTCGCAAGCTTTTATGATTCCATTCATGACTTTACTTCGATTAAATTGTTCTCTTTGACCACCTTTTTTAATGACCATAAGAGGTATGTCTTCAATTTTTTCATAGGTGGTAAAGCGTTTCGTACAGCTTGTGCATTCTCTTCTCCTACGTATTACTGTTCCATCTTCTGTGGGTCTTGAATCCACAACTTTACTTTCCGCGTAATTGCAAAAGGGGCACTTCAAGGCAATTTCCTCCAATTCAAATTTACTAAAATCATTATACAAGAGTAAATTAAAATTGTCCATCAAAAGAGGCTTGGAACAATAGTTGAACGATTCTGAATGCGTCATCTTGTCTATAAGCGAGCTTTTATCCCCTTCTACTTTCTACCAATATACAAATACATATGAGGACATATTATAACAAAACGCTTATTTATTATAATATCATATCATGAATTAAAGTACTACTTTAACTTATGCTTTAACTGTACATAACAGAAATATTGCATAAGCTAATTCTTAAAGATTCTTCGTCGCTACGCTCCTCAAAATGACACCCCCAAAGGCTCCAATGAGGCCCATATTTAACTTTGTATTCCATTTTTCGGAAAAATGTCCACTTTCCACTTTCAGCTTTCCGCTAATTAATTCGTCATGGTCTTTCTTACAGAATACAAGGCATTTTTTTCTACTCTGGATACTTGCGCTTGTGAAATACCAATTTCATCTGCAACTTCCATTTGGGTTTTACCATCAAAATACCTCATCTTTATTATCATTTTTTCTCTCTCATTTAGTTTCTTAATGGCCTCTTTTACTGCAATATTTTCAATCCATTTTTCATCTTTATTTTTATCATCCTGGATTTGATCCATTATATACATTGCATCTCCATTATCATGGTATATGGGTTCAAATAAGGATACAGGATCTTGAATGGCTTCTAAAGCAAATACAACCTCTTCACTAGGTATCCCTAATTCCTTTGAAATTTCCATCAGAGTAGGCTCTTTAGTATTCTTTCGCACTAATTCATCTCTTGCCTTTAAAGCCTTATATGCTAAATCTCTTAAAGATCTACTCACTCGCACAGAATTATTATCTCTAAGGTATCTTCTTATCTCTCCAATAATCATTGGAACAGCATAGGTGGAAAACTTTACATTGTGAGATAAATCAAAATTATCGATTGCCTTTATAAGTCCTACGCAACCTACTTGAAATAAATCATCTAAATTTTCTCCTCTATTGTTAAATCTCTTTATGACGCTAAGGACTAAGCGAAGATTTCCTTGTATAAATTTCATTCTTGCATTTTGATCTCCTTTATGAATCTCTCCAAATAACTCCATCATTTCTCCATTAGTTAGAACTGGCAACTGTGAAGTATTTACACCACAGATTTCAACTTTTTTTAGCATAAGTGTCATCCTTTCTCAAAATGCATTTACTTATGTAAGATTATTGCCTCAGAAAGTGTTTATATTCAGTTTCAAAATCCACATTTTTTTGAAACATTAGATCAATTTATAAAACATTTCTTACAATCAAGGAATCTTAAGCCTTTCACATTTTGAGTGGGAACAAAAAAACTTAAAAAAACATTATAATTTTTTTTTACTAAAAATTGCAGAAAACGAATACCAATCGAAATATAAGTATGGTTTTTCCGCTCCCATGTATTAGTCGCTAGCAATTAGTCTTTAGACACTAGCATTAGGGTATTCCTTTTGAGTCAGGATCCTTGGCTTACACTCAGGATGATGGGGTAGGAGCCAATGTCAAAAGTAGGTTTCCTATTACATAAAAAAAGAAGCCCATAAGGCTTCCACTTTGTTTTTACGCTTACAGCGTCATCTTATGTATTTCCTTTTTTAATCTCTTTAGAATTTTCTTTTCTAATCGTGATATATAGGATTGAGAGATGTTCATTTCTTCTGCAACTTCTTTTTGTGTCTTAGAATCTTTATTGTACAGGCCAAAGCGCAATTCTACGATAGTCTTTTCTCTTTTGTTCAAATTATCCATAGCTGCGTTTAGTAGCTGAAAGTCTACTTCTCTTTCTATATTGTTTTCTGTAAGATCTTCTTCAGTCCCCAAAATATCCGAAAGGAGAAGTTCATTTCCATCCCAATCAGTATTTAAAGGTTCGTCAAAAGATATTTCATTTTTTATCTTGCTGCTTTTTCTTATGAACATTAAAATTTCATTTTCAATACATCTAGATGCATAAGTGGCCAATTTAATATTCTTATCAGGGTCAAAAGTATTTACAGCTTTAATCAAGCCAATGGTCCCAATAGAAATTAAATCTTCAATAGATATATTTGTATTTTCAAATTTTCTAGAAATATAGACCACTAGCCTTAAATTTCTTTCAATCAGTACATTGCGAGCCTGTTCTTTATCTGTTCTCAGCAAATTAATATAATATTTTTCTTCCTCAGTGTTTAACGGAGGCGGAAGAGCCTCACTTCCACCTATGTAATGAACAAAGTTTTTTCTCTTCTTAATAACATTTACAATCGTTGACAGCCGTAACTTGAGCTTAATTGCCCATCTTATTATCCACTCCATTTTATAAGCCTCCACTCATGTATAATAATTTAGGATTGATAAGTGCTTGAAATGCGTAGTCTTCACATAAATTTCTTTTGCATATTCCAACACAGACTTTTTCGACTTCTTGCCATTTTTGGCCGTCTCCTAATTCAACTTTATCAAACTGATAACCGAGCATCTTTTCATTCTTATCTGTACTCACCGTATTAAAAGGTATAAATCGTATTCTTTTTAAAATTTCTGTATTATGTATTTTTGCTTCAATATCTGTATCTTGTATTCCATCATATGTATCATAATAATGAATAAACTCTTCGGGTAGAATCTTCTTTATCGTATCGTACTCTGCTAATAAAACTGGTTTACCTGTTAAAGGTTCTACTACATTGCAACCTGTGTCTATAAATCCTTTCGTAAACAGTTTTTTATCGTGAAGGTAGATGCAGATCTCCATAGTACTATTGCTTTTTAATTTTACATCCACTATAAGTTCTCTAATTTTGATAATCGTAATGATACCTATAAATATTCCTATCATTACCGTTGTAGACCGAACTCCATATATGGTTAAAGTCATATTTGCACTTTTGTTTCCTAAAATAATTAAACCAATGACACATCCTCCAAAAAGAAGGCTGATACCGTAAAAAATCAACATATGACTGGTGAAGTCTCTCAATCTAATAGGTGAAAAACTAATGAGAATAATAAGAACAGAGAGCATCACCTTAAATGGAAACTTCGTAAATATAGGATGAGCATATTGCATTAGAGAATAAACAGCACCTAATAGTGCACCTAAAGCCAATTGTAATCTTCTTGTCTTTTTTTTCATAATACTTGAAGTCACCTTTAGTATAATGAAATTAATCAAAAAATTTTCTACTAATACAACCTCACCATAAACATAACTCACTTTTTTCACCCTTTTATTTTTAAATATTATAAGCTGAGTTACCGTGGTTTTAAGAGACTAGTAACTAGTGGCTAAAGTGCCAAAGGCACTTTCTTGTAGTTCTGTCCAACTGCATAATATATTATATAGTTTGAATTGACAGAAATATGTCATAAAAAGCAAAAAAAACACCATTAAAAAAAGCATTATGGTTTTTACCACAATGCTTTTTGTCTTTTTCATTTTTAATCTTATCTCTTTTTTAAGAAAGATGGAATGCTAAATTGTTGATCTACTGAAGATTGTCCTTGAGATTGCCCTTGGCTTTTAGTTGGTTTATCTTCGCCAACAATATTGCTCTTCTTTGGTTCTACCTTTTTTTCCTTATTACTTGGAAAGCCTGTAGCAATGACAGTAATCTTAATTTCATCTTGCATACTTTCATCTATTGCAGCACCAAAGATAACATTCGCTTCAGGATCAGCCGCTTCCCTAGCGATTTCAGCAGCTTGATCTACTTCAAATAAAGTAAGATCCATGCCACCTGTAATATTTAATAGTACACCAGTAGCTCCATCGATTGTAGTTTCTAACAATGGGCTATGTATGGCTTGTTTTGCAGCTTCTGCAGCTTTGTTTTCGCCTTTTGCGGAACCAACACCCATATGAGCAAGTCCAGTATCCTTCATAATTGTCTTTACATCGGCAAAGTCAAGGCTGACAAGTCCTGGCACCGCAATTAAGTCAGAAATACCTCGGACACCTTGTAGTAATACATTATCTGCCATCTTAAAAGCATCTTTTAAAGTAGTTGTCTTATCTGCCAATTGCAATAATCGATCATTTGGAATCGTTACAAGGGCATCTACATGTTGTGCTAATAATTCAGTACCTAGTATAGCATTATTTGCCCGCACTTTTCCTTCAAAAGAAAATGGTTTTGTTACAACACCTACTGTTAGAATTCCTAAGCTCTTTGCAATACGAGCTACAACAGGAGCGGCACCAGTTCCAGTTCCACCACCCATTCCACATGTTACGAATAGGAGATCTGTTCCTTTAATAGCTTCAGCAAGAATTTCTTCGCTTTCTTCTGCAGATCTTTGTCCAACTTCTGGATTTGCACCTGCACCTAAGCCATGAGTTGCCTTTTCTCCAATTTGAATTTTTTCTTCGGCTAAGGCAAGATTTAAAGCTTGATTGTCTGTATTAACTACTGCAAAACTTACCCCTTGTAAACCTGATTCTATCATTCTATTAACAGCATTGTTACCGCCGCCGCCAACTCCGATTACTTTAATCTTTGCGAAATGATCTGAGTCAATATCGAATTGAAACAACTTTTTTTCCCCCTCATGTACACTTTAATTTTTTTTACGTTTCTCTTGTAATTTCTTTATAATGATTCTTCTGATGATAGCAAAATTTTGAAATAATCTCGTACCAAAAGTAAAGATTGCCGCATAATACAGTGGAATTCCAAGACGATCACCTAGATACGCTAGGAATGCTGCTATTATGGCATTTCCAAAAAATCCGGATATAAATATACCTGAATCAAAATGATTTTCTAGCTCTGCTCTAATTCCGCCAAAAACAGAATCCAGCGCCGCCAACAATGCTACAGACATATAAGAAGCATATGTAGTAGGCAAATCAAAAGGTACGATAAATCCTATCAAAACTCCTATAAACAAGCCTAGAATTGGTAAAAACATACTACTTTCACCTTTATAATATTAGTTCTTTTTAAGAACTATATTATCCTTTTCTCTTAAACTAATGTTAATCTTGCTGAATCGAGATAGCTCTACATAGTAACTATCGTCTGCCTCTAATGTCGCCATCATCTTTTGTTGATTTCCTATGGCTTCAATTTTAAAAGGCGTCCCTGCAATAAAATCGTCAATATATATTACCGGTCCCGCACAATCGATATTAGAATCCCAAGATAATTGGTATCCATTGATAGCAATCACTTCTGCACCAGCATATTTTAATTCATTCACAATTTTGAGCACATTGCTATTATGAATAATATAATTTGAAATATCGTCTCCAATTGTAATCTCTTCATCACTATCTGACATAAGGACTTCTACTCCTGGTCCTTCTACATCAGTATTACCTAGTATTATATCATAGATTATGTTTTCATTGAACAATTCCTTTTGCAATAATTTGTAATCTACTTCTTCTCCATTTTCATAGTTTTCAAGTTTAGATTCTAAGTTTTCTATATTTACATTCAACTCTTTGTTTTGAACTTTTAGATTATCGATTTCTTGTTGATAATCATATATGACTTTTGGAGTTGTAATATTATGATTCCCTAGGAGCATGTCCTTATCTAATATGGTTGGCGTGAAGACAGCCCCCACCAATATGCATAGAATAAATGTCACAAACGTTAGTATTTTTTTCATCATATTGAAGACCTCACTATTTCTCTACAGGCTTAGCATGAGTAAAGTTAAGGGTCCCGTTGTATCTTGGTACTGTAAGTTTATCTGATTCTTCTAAAGTCACCTCAATATAATTTAGTTCCAAAAGATCAAATATCCCTCCTCTTATGTTAAGAGCAGAAGATAATGTTTTTGAATCTCCTATGACTTTAAACACAAAGGGATAAGCATTCTTTTTTCCATTAATATTAATGTGATTACCGGCTAGTCGTATTTCCGATGTATTAACAATTCTCTCCCCATTTATGGATATGGCTTCTGCGCCGGAAGCATTTAATTCATTGACTAATAGTAGTAAAAGCTCAGAGTTAAAAGTAAATGGGTCAAAACCGTCATCGTCTGTATAATCAAGTGCAATGAGTACTCCAGGACCAACTAAATCTGTGTAGCCTGCTTGCGCTTTTGCCATATTTGCGTCTTTTAGCATTTTCTCTACTACTTCATTGTTATCTGCAGCTTGATTTTCAAATACACTTATACTGTTTTCTAATTCATTTACTTTTTGAATTAATTTTTCATTTTCTTTTTCCATCTCATTAATCTCAATGAGCATTTCATCTGCTCTTTGTGTGGTCACAAGGCCGCCTAAATTTCCTATGGACTTCATCTGTAGAGCAATCATAATTCCAATGATAATGCATATAATCGTTATCCAGGTACTTCCCTTTGACTTGTCCATTTATTCTCTCCTTAATTTATCTCGGGATATAAGTAGGATTTCCTCCATGTGTCAAATCGACAATCATACGTTCATCTTTTTTAACCAGATAGGTTGAAATAAAATCCAACTTTTCATTAACGGTATCGCTATTCTTTACTTTAATGAGACTACCCTTTTTTGTATAGAGGTAAAATAAATTGTCTTCCGTGATATTGATTTCAGAAATATATCCTAACAATTTTTCTTGTTGAAGTATATTTAGTATGTCAAAGACTTCTTTTTTTACCCATTCCGGATTGATTTGCAACTGGTCTCCTACTACAATTGTACCTACTGCATCTTCCTTAATAGTGATAATGGGTATGGTCGTATTAGATAGTTTCTGATTCACTTCTAAAACGACCTGCTCATTATCCACAAATACAAATGTGTTTTCATAAAAAATAGCACCAATAATATCTCTTTCTTCAATATAAATTTTTACAGTGCTTGGGAATACCCTCACTAGACTAGCACTTTTTATATAAGGAATCTTCTCTATAGAATTTATTACTTGCTTTTTATTAAATCGAAATATATTTTGACCATCTCTTAAAGCGGATTTAAGGATTATTTCATCATTCGAAACGATTTTATTATCATTTACATCTATTTTCGATATATTAAAAAAATCCGTAAATAATACAAAATAAACGGTCATAATAATCAATAAAAATAATATTATTACCAGTGTAACATAATTTTTCTTATTATGTCGTCGTTTATGAAACTTTTTTCTCTTTTGTATTATCACTGATATCATTCCTCTTGTCTTATGATGTTTGCCCCTAAGGAGCGAAGGTTCTCATCTAATTTTTCGTAACCTCGATGTATATGATCAATACTATGTATTGTAGTTGTACCTTCTGCAGCTAAACCAGCTAAAATGAGAGAAGCGCCTCCTCGTAAATCTGTAGACTTAACATCTGCACCCATTAATTTTTTGACCCCTTGTACAATTGCTATTCTACCTTCAATCTTTACATGGGCTCCCATTCGAATTAATTCAGGTACGTGTTTGTATCGGCTTTCAAATATGGTCTCATTTACAACACTAGTGCCGTTGGCCAAGGTAAGTAGTGCTAAAACCTGAGCTTGCATATCCGTTGGAAAACCTGGATAAGGTTGTGTGATCAAAGATTCGATAGGTTGAATTGTCTTTGGTCCACGAGCCCAAACTTCTCCATTTTCACCTACTGTAATTTTACACCCAGTCTCTGCTAATTTTGCACAAACTGCCCGCAAATCTTCTATTGCTACATCTCTTAACAAAACATTACCTTCCGTAATTGCAGAAGCGGCTAAATATGTACCTGCTACAATACGATCACTTGTTACCCGGTATTTTACATCGTTTAGCTTTGACGCACCTTTAATGACGATATGCCCTGATCCTGCACCAGATACATTTCCACCCATGGCGTTAATGAAATTTTGTAAATCTGCTATTTCTGGCTCCTTCGCTGCGTTTCGTATAATGGTTTCGCCTTCTGCTAGACTAGCCGCTAACATGATATTTTCTGTTGCTCCTACACTAGGAAAATCTAATGTAATATTATTTCCATAGAGTTTATCCGCCTTACAGTATATGTAACCATGTGATTCTGTAATTTCTGCACCTAGTTTTCTAAGGCCCATTAAGTGTATATCAATAGGACGTAAACCGATATCGCAGCCACCAGGATAGGAAAATACAGTTTCTTTGTGCTTTGACAAAAGAGCTCCCAATAAAATAATAGAGGATCTCATTTCTCTTACCAAGGATTCTGATACTTCGACGGAGCTCACATTACTAGAATCTACGACTAAAAGATTACCTTCTTTTTGTACTCGGCAACCTATGGACTTTAGAATCTTTATCATAACATCTACATCGTGAATATCAGGAACATTAGAAATAATACTTTCCCCTTGATTGAGCACAGTTGCAGCTAAAATAGGTAGAGCAGCATTTTTTGAACCTTGAATGCTTACTTCACCTTCTAAACGATTACCACCTTTTACGACGTACTTACTCATTAACACACCTCCAGAAAAATAAAGGATAATCTACTCCATCATATTCCCAAAGGCTATGGGATGTTACAATTACTTAAGAGCCAATGTCTTAATTTCATTATAAATGATGTCGTCACCGTTTAAAATACCTAGTTTTGATGTGATATTTTCCATTTCTCTAAGTTTTTTCGTATCTTTCATAAGATCTTTTATGGTATCTATTAATAGCTGTCCATTTAGATCTTTATCTAGAATAAGGACTCCTCCTTCTTTATCTGCAATAACCCTTGCATTAAATTCTTGATGATTATCTGTAGCATAGGGATAAGGAATCAAAATACAACTCCTGCCTACAGCTGTAATCTCTGATATGGTCATAGCTCCAGCTCTTGCAATAATTAAATCGCTAGCCTTATATAGAGTAGCCATATCAAAGGTATAAGGTACAATCTCAATATTTTTTAATGTAGATGGGTCAATATTTTCTGTTTTTAAACCATCCAGCACTTTTTCATGCTGTTTTTTGCCTGTAACGTGTACGATATGAATATCTGGTCGATCTTTTAATTCTTTGATTACATGGATCATGCTTTTGTTAATGCTTTGAGCTCCCTGGCTTCCACCTGTAACGACGATCAACTTTTTATTCATTGGAATGGATAGTTTTTTTCTAGCATGTTCCCTGTTTTTTTCTTTAAACTCACTCCGTATTGGATTGCCAGAAACCACAACCCGGTCTTTATGCTTAAAATACTTTATGGCTTCCGGAAAGCTAGAAGCTACTTTATCTACAAGTCGAGATAAAATGCGATTCGTAACACCCGGAAATGCATTTTGTTCGTGAATTAATGTTGGCACTTTAGCTAGCCAAGCGGAAAACAATACGGGACCACATACATACCCACCTGTACCCACTACTACATCTGGCTTAAAGTCTTTTATGATTTTCTTAGCATCTCCTAGCCCTAAGAACAATTCCCTTATGGTCTTTAAGGTATCTAGGCTCAGCTTTCTTTCAAAGCCCTTTACTCGAATGAGCTGTATATCGTATCCTTCTTTAGGCACCAGCTCTTTTTCTAAACCTTTACTAGTCCCTATAAAGAGAATGTGACTATTTGGATCTTTATCTCTAATATAATTAGCTATGGCAATCCCTGGATAAATGTGACCACCAGTTCCTCCTGCAGCTATTACTACTTTCATAAATTACCTCCTACTAATAGGTGTCTTTTTCGAAATATTTAACAAGATGCCCATACCTGCCATTAAGAAAATTAAAGAAGAACCACCTGCACTAATAAAGGGCAGAGGCATACCCGTTACAGGAATGAGCTGAGTGACTACGCAAACATTAATAATTACTTGTATGGCCACCATAAAGATGATTCCAAAAGAGATTAAGGATGAAAATGTATCAGGAGCATACAAGGCGATGCGAAGACCCCTCCATATTAAGAGCAAAAAGAGAGCTAGTATTAAAAGGGTTCCTATTAAGCCAAGTTCTTCTCCAATATGTGCAAAGATAAAGTCATTTTGTGCTTCTGGCAAGTAGAACATCTTTTGTTTTCCATTGCCGAGTCCCTGACCAAAAATCCCTCCAGAACCTAACGCCAATTTAGATTGTTTTGTCTGCCAACCTACACCTGCAAGATCTGCTTCTGGATCTAAGAAACTAGTTAGACGATTACTTCTCCAGCCAGTAAGAAGCATAGCAGCAAGAGCTGCTACAACCAGCAAGCCTCCTGAGGCAAAAATATAGGCAAGATTTCCCCCACCTATAAAGAACATGGCGATGATAATACAAGCCATAACAAGAGCCGTACTTAAGTTTGGCTGTAGATAAATAAGTCCACAAATTACAGCCATAAGGACTACAAAGGGCAAAAATCCCTTTGTAAAAGTCCTAATTTCTTCTTTCATCTTTGTCATATTAGCAGCACTAAATATAATCACAGCATATTTTGCTACCTCTGAAGGCTGTAAACTAACTCCTGCAATATTAAACCATCTTCTTGCACCGTTAGCCTTTGTACCTACAAAGAGGACTAAAATGAGTAAAACAACGGCTATACCCATAATAACTCGGCTGTATTTTTGATAGATTCTATAATCAATTTTACTTGTTATAATCATTGCAACAGTCCCAATTAGAGCAAATATCAATTGCTTTTTAAACAGGTGATATTGATCGTTGTATTCAATACTCGAAGTGTAAATACTGGCACTAAATACCATTATTACACCAATGCAGACTAAACTCATAATACAAAAGATAAGAATAAAATCACTAGGATTTGACTTCTTCGACTTCTTTGAGTTCTTCACCCTCTGAACATTTTTCTTTTCCACACTCATTTATTTGCCTCCTAAATGTTTCACAATATCTTTAAAGACTCTTCCTCTCTCTTCAAAATCCACAAACATTCCCCAACTAGCACAAGCAGGTGAAAGAAGAACAGTGTCTCCATTTTCGGCATTTTCGTAGGCTTTTAAAACAGCTTCTTCAAATGTATTTACTTTTTCAATATTTTCATAATTTTTGCGTTCTGCAGTCTCAAGAATTTGATCTGCCGTAGCACCTAATACAACTAGATATTTTACTTTCCCCTCAAAACTGTCCATCCATTCATCAAAGGAGACTTTCTTATCATATCCACCAGCTATTAAGACAATTGGCGTATCAAAAGCTTTAATGGCAATGGTGCTCGCATCTGTATTTGTGCCTTTAGAATCATTTATAAAAGTGATTCCATCGATCTCACTAACAAATTCTAGGCGATGTTCTACTCCTTTAAAGGAAAGAAGTGTATCTTGTATGACTTGTATACTAACGCCGCCAAAATAAGAGAGAACCACAGCAGCTAAAGCGTTTTGTACATTGTGCATACCTGGTATTTTTAGTTCTTTTCTTTTACATATTGTGTACTCTTCATCTTCATCTACTAAGATTATGGACTCTCCATCATAATAGGCACCCTGCCGAACCTTTTCTTTTATACTAAACGCCAAAACTTTTACGTTCGGTGTCTTTCGTAAAGATAAAACGGAGTCGTCTTTGTTTAGGACGAAGATATTTTCCTCATTCATATTTTCTATGATTCGGTATTTGGCATCAATGTAATTTTCCATAGTCTTATGTCTATCTAAATGATCTGGTGAAATATTTAAGATCGTAGTCATTACAGGCTTAAAATTTTCAATGGTCTCTAATTGAAAACTACTGATTTCAGCGATGAACACATCCTCTTCATTGGCTTCTTCTATATAATTAATGATTGGGTCACCAATATTGCCGACGACGAAGGTTTTTCTTCCGCTATTTTTAAAAATTTCACCTACTAGGGTTGTGGTAGTGGTCTTACCATTGGTTCCAGTGATGGCAATGATTGGTGCTTTACTATACCTATATGCCAACTCAATTTCACTTATTATCTTTATTTTTTCTTCTCTTGCTTTTTCCAATATAGGAAGGTTTAGTGGCACTCCTGGGCTCATAATAATTTCTTTTACTTCATCTAATACTTTTAGATCAGGCTGTTGACCGAAAATCAGTTTGATATTAGGATTTTTTTGAAGCTCAAGAACTAGAGGAAAAGATTCAATAATTTTGCTTTCCTCTTTGCTGTCAGTCAATATGACATGCTCTCCCTTATTTGCTAAAAATTTTGCTGTAGCTAAGCCACTTCTAGCACAACCCATTATTAAATAATTCTGTCTCATCTTATCACCTATATATTGATTATTAATCCTGCATATCCTAAAACTGCCAAACAAACGGATACAAACCAGAATACTATTACAACTTTCTTTTCATGCCAACCTTTTAATTCGAAATGATGATGAATGGGAGCCATTCTAAAAAACCTCTTTCCACCAGTCATTTTAAAATAGAAAACTTGTATTATTACTGAAATGGCTTCTATTAAAAATAATCCTCCTACTACAAAGAAATACAATTCCATTCTAGTAAGTACAGCCAAAGAAACCAAAGCACCTCCAAGTGCCATGGAACCTGTATCGCCCATAAAGACTCTGGCTGGATAGATATTAAATTTTAAAAACCCTAAACAGGCACCTACTACACTACCTGCAAATAAGGCCAGCTGATAATACCCATTGTACAAGCAAGATAAAACAAAAAATACAGCTGCAAACATACTCGCCCCAGATGCCAAGCCATCTAATCCATCTGTTAAATTTACTGCATTAACAAAACCTACAATAAATATTACTGTAAATGGGATATAGAGCCATTTAAAATCTAGTAATGAATCTATAAACGGAACTGCCATATGGGTTCCAATATTGGGATGATAAGCAGCATATACTGCTAAAATCATTGCGAAAGTTACTTGTAAAACAACCTTTTGATAAGCTTTAAGACCTAAATTTCTCTTTAAGATAATTTTTATGAAGTCATCAATAAATCCAATAAAGCCAAAAGCTAAGGTACCTAATAAAGCTACAGTTACTTCCCATCTATTTGCCAAGAACAACAGACAAGTTGCTGTAATAGATAGTATAATCATGAGCCCCCCCATAGTTGGAGTACCTGATTTCACCATATGACTTTGTGGTCCTTCTTCTCTAATAGTCTGCCCAAATTTTAATTTTTTTAAGAAGGGAATAAAATAAGGGCCAATAATGAGCATTATGACAAATGATATTATCGTTGCAAGTAAAACTAAATACATTTAAAACGAACTCCTCTCAAGTGTTTCGAGTATCTCCTCCATGAACATTCCTCTAGAACCTTTTAGCAGGAGTACATCTTCTGATTTTATGTTTTTTTGAAGAAATTGTGCAGCTTGGGCTTTATTTTCAAAATAATAGACAAAGTCTGGATCCATTCCATTTTTTAAAGCACCATTGTAATAATCTTTGGCTAAACAACCAACGGCTACCAAATAATCAACTTTATTCGACTTCGCAATAAAAGAACCTATTTCTAGATGATATGTACGAGACTCCTCACCAATTTCAAACATATCTCCTATGACAGCAAAAGCTCTTCCTTTATCTTTTTTAAAATCCATTAAGACACCTAGGGCAGCCTTCATGGCATCTGGATTTGCATTATAACTGTCGTTTATAATCTTAACGCCCTTTATATTTCTAATGTCCATTCTATTATTACTTGGAAAGTACTCCATTAGGCCCTTTTGGATCTCATCAAAGGTTAAGTTAAAATGAAGACCTAAATAAATGCCAAATAAGCAATTATATACATTGTGTATTCCAGGAAACTTAAACTGAATTTTTTTGCATTCTCCATTATAACATACTGTAAACTCTAATCCTGAAGAATTTGACTTAATATCATGTGCGAAAAGAGGAAAATCTTTCTTATTTAACCCGATTTGCACCACATTAAATTGTTCCCCTTTTACTGTAGACAAGTAAGGATCATCACCATTTACAATGGCCATTTGATCTTTTGTAAGAGTCTCAAAAATTTCGCATTTTGCTTTAAAAATATTTTCTTGGCTTTTTAAATTTTCCATATGAGTTACACCAATATTGGTTATAATAGATATATCTGGATAAGCCATATGAACCAAATGACTAATTTCCCCTAAATGATCCATTCCCATTTCTACTACAGCTATTTCTGTGTCTTCTTCTATACCAAAAATGGTAAGGGGCACACCCAAATCGTTGTTTTGATTTCCCATTGTTCGATGGACTTTATACTTCTGTCTCAATACAGAGTATATAATGTCTTTTGTAGTAGTTTTGCCGCTGCTTCCCGTAAGAGCTATTATTGGAATTTCTAATTTTTTTCTATAATACCTAGTCAATGCTTGCAAGGCAGCATAATTGTCTTTTACTAAGATTAGCACTGCGTCTCCTACTGGTTCTACTTCTTTTTCTACGAGAACTGCTACTGCCCCTCTTTTTATAGCATCTAAAATATAATCGTGTCCGTCCACTCGGCTTCCCTTAATGGCTACAAAAAGCGCTCCTTCTTTTGCTTCCCTACTATTGATACAAACACTCTTTACTTTTGTGGGCTTTTGATTATAAAGGACCTTCCCTCCCGTCACTTGTGCAATTTCTTCTGTATTTATTGGTCTCATTCTTCTAGTAGCTCCTTTACAATGTTTTTTTCATTAAATTCGATTACTCTATCTTTTAATATCTGATAGGTTTCATGACCTTTTCCTGCGAGTAGAATTATGTCCTTTTCCTTTGCCATAGTAAGGGCAAACTTAATCGCTTCTCTTCGATCCGTTATAGCTATATAAGGGCACTGCGTTTCTTTTACACCGTCTAAGATATCTTCAATAATTTTATCTGGATCTTCTGATCGCGGATTATCTGAAGTTACGATACAGTAATCACTCAAATCTCCTGCGATCTTACCCATAATAGGCCGCTTCGTTTTATCTCTGTCACCACCACAGCCAAATAAAGTAATGAGTCTACCCTCTACGGTTTCTTTTAAAGAACAAATAATATTCTGCAAACCATCAGGGCTATGTGCAAAATCGATAATCACTTGATAGGGAGTATCTACCCTTATCCTTTCAATTCTACCTGGCACTGTAGGCATGTTTTTTAGAGCTTTTGCAATGGTCTTTAATGGGACTTCTTCGCAAATGGCAATGGCTATAGCTGCAAGTACATTGTAAAGTGTAAACTTTCCTGGTATTGGACAATGAATTCTTTGTCTTAAATCGCGAAAACGAAGGGTAAAATCTACACCATCCATTGAGTATACCATATCGACTGCATGTAAATCCGCAGATTTTCCTAGTCCATAAGTTACCACTTTCTTGTTATTTGCCTGTAGGGTTCGGCTTAAGATTCGCCCATAAGAATCATCAATGTTTATGATATTGTAACCTGAAGTCATATAGAATAATTTTTGTTTTTGTTGGAAGTACTTTTCCATAGTGACATGAAAATCTAGATGATCTTGTGTTAGATTTGTAAACACGCCATGAGAAAATTCAATACCTGTTACACGATTTAGTTGAAGCGCGTGGGAAGATACTTCCATAATGGCGTACTCCATATTTTTTTCTACCATAACACTTAAGATTTCCTGCAGTTCAATAGACTCAGGAGTGGTATTTTTTAATTCTCTTTTTTCATCATCAATAAAACTTCCTATGGTTCCTATGATTCCTATCTTTTTTCCACTACATTCTAATATATTTTGTGCCATCATACTTGTGCTAGTCTTTCCGTTGGTTCCTGTTACGCCAATCACCTTTAACTTAGAAGATGGATTCTTATAAAAATTATTCGCTATTTGTGACAAGCCCATTCTCGTATTCGGTATTTTTATATAAGTAATTTCATTAAAAATTTTTTTTGGTTCTTGCTCTAAGATAATTACCTTAGCGCCTTTTGAAATGGCAGTTGAAATATAATTGTGTCCATCTACTTTATAACCAGGAATGGCTATAAAAGCACTTTTTTGAATGACTGCATTCGAATCACAAACAACTTTTTCCACATCTACATTTAAATTGCCACTTACCAACTCGTAATCTAGACTCTCTAAAAGCTTCTTTAAAATCATAATCCAACCCCCTAATGATAAGTATTAATATGGAAATTATCCTTTTTATCATTAGTATTAGGGTATTCCTTTTGGGTCAAGATCCTTCGCTGGTGCTCAGGATGACAAAACAGGAGCATGTCAAGATCCAATCCTGTATTCTAGACTTAAGCAGGAACTAGAGTTAAAAATAAAACTTTCCTATTTACAAGGAAAGCCTTGACAGAGTCAAGGCTTTTTATCATTCTAAAGGTTTAAACTCTACTACAATTTCTGAGCCCTTTTGAACTTGTTCTCCAGCCAGTGGAGATTGTTGAGTTGACACTCCACCAGCTCCTGTTATGGCAAGTTTTAACCCAACTCGACTTAGTGTTTCGTTTGCCTGTTGCACAGTCATATCCATGACATTTGGCACAGTGACTACTTCTTCTTTCTCTTGTGTAATCTCTTCTCCTAAAGTCAATTTGATAACAGTATCTTCTTTAATGAGCTCACCTGGCATAGGATCTTGATTTACAATATAGCCAGATTGAATCTCTCCAGCTATTTCATATTTCAATTTTAGATAATTTAAAACCTCTTTTGCTAAATCTAATTCTTGATTTCTCAAATCTGGCACGATACTGCTATCTTCTAAACTCTCACCTTGGCCTCCTGGCACATTTAGATAATCTAGAGTATTGTTCATAAATTCAATGGCGTGAGGTGCGGCTGTATTGCTTCCGTATACACCATAACCCTTTGGTTCATCAACGATATAGAGTACAGCAATCTTTGGATCATCTACTGGAGCATATCCAAAGAAAGATGTAATATACAATCCACTAGCGTAAGCACCATTAATGATCTTTTGTGCCGTTCCTGTTTTGCCACCTATCTTATAGGCAGACATACTAGATAAATTTTCTGAATTAGATACTACTAGCTTTAGAATATCTTGAACGATATTGGCAGTATCTTCAGATACTACTTGTCGAATTTGTTCTGGTTTGTATTCTTTTATAATTTCGTTATTGTCACTTGAAAGTATGTACTTAACAATATTAGGCTGCATATACTTGCCGTCATTAGTAACAGCAGATAATGCACTAATGAGCTGGATAGGTGTAACAGAAATACCTTGCCCGTAAGATTTAGGCACATAATTAATGAGCTTATCGTTGTTATTTGGCACGATTCCTGCCTGTTCTCCATCTAATTGTATTCCCGTCTGGTCTCCAAAGCCAAAATTGTATATGTATCTATAAAAAGTTACTGGTTCCATGCGCATGACGGTCTCTACAAGGACTGGATTGCAAGAGTTGGCAACGGCTTCTACAAAAGTTTGTGAACCATGACTTCGTGGGAAGATATGACATTTTATTTGTTGGCCGTCTATTATAATATAACCTTTATCAAAGAAACTAGTTTGAGCAGTTACTGCACCTTCTTCTAGAGCTGCTGCAGCCGTAATTGGTTTAAAGGTAGATCCTGGTTCGTAGTTAAAAGTAACAGCTGGATTCTTCCACATTTCCAGTTGCTTTTTTCCTAAATCCATCCCCTCTAACTCTGTAGACATTTTGCTTTCAAAGAGTTTAGAAACGGTTCTTGGATCATTTAAATTGTAATCTGGTTTACTGCTCATTGCTAGTATTTCACCAGTACTGGGATCCATTGCAATGGCGATAACTCGTTTTGAGTCAAATTCGTCCATAGTCTTTTCTAATTGAGATTCTAGAAAGTGCTGAATGATGCTGTCTATCGTTAGGACTACATTATCCCCCTCATCTGGTTTAATTCGAACTTGATAACCAGATGCTACCTTTTGGCTTAAGCCATCTTTTTCGTATACTAGTACTCCATCTTCACCGCTTAATACATTATTGAATACACTCTCTATCCCGTAAAGCCCCTGATGATCTGTACCTGTAAATCCTAATACATAAGAGGCAAAATTGCCGTTAGTATAATATCTCTTTTTATCTTCTGAAATCTCGACACCCTTAAACTTTTTATTTCGAATATCAAAGGCAATGTCGTTATCTACTTTTCTTTCGATTAAAGATATCCATTGGCTTTTATCCGTAATTTTTTTGTATAGTTTTTCCCGATCTAATTCAAGTACTTCGCTTAAATAGTCAGCTATCTCTTCTGGTTTTTTTACATCTTTAGGTCTAACATAAATAGCACTAGCAGAAGCATCTTTTGCGAGTATATTCATATTTCTATCGTATATATCTCCTCTCGTTGCCGTAAGAGGAATTTCTCCCATCAACTGATCAATTTGTTCATCCGTAAGATTGATGGAATCAAAAGCCTGAATAGATGTTAATCTAATGGCTAAAACAAGAAATAATGCAGCAAAAACAAAAAAGGCAAAAATAAGCCTTTTTCTTCTTCTCAAATGATATATGGACAAGTCATCCCCTCCAATTAGTCAATGAGTCTCGTGAACCACGATCCTTCAGCTCGGGCTTCTTGTATTGAATGTTCTTCCTCAGCAGCGTCTGCGCTTAAGCTTGAGTCTTCTACTGCTAAATATGTATATTGTTCAGGAGTAGGCTCTACCATTCCCAGTTCTTCTTTTGCAGTCTTTTCAATTGCATCTAAATCAAAGCTTGAAAGCAAGGAACCTTCTTTGCTGTCGTTAAGCATTTGAACTTCTTTTAGTTCTCCTTCTAAACTAATAATTTCATTGTTTAGGGTATTGATTCTAGCATGCTGTCCTAGGAGCATGGTACAGAGTATAAAAGATAGACCAACTATAAAAAGATAACCTAATTTAGAAACAGGCTTCATAGTCTTTTTTCTTGGTTTTTTCTTTTCGTATTTATCTCTTATTTTTGCTACTGTAATGTCTGAATCTTCCTCTAAATACACATTATATTTTCTTTTCTCTGATATTACCATCATATTTCACTCCTATACAAATTATACTATATTTTTTTTGCAATTCTCAGCTTTGCGCTTCTTGAACGGGGGTTATTTATCAATTCTTCTTCCGAAGGATAAATTGGCTTTCTCGTAATAATTTCTACAATAGGTTCATTTCCGCAGATACATTGGGGGAAATCAGGAGGACATGTACAAGGATTTGTCAATTCTTTGTAAGTCTGTTTTACAATCCGGTCTTCTAAAGAATGAAAGGTAATGATGCAAATTCTACCATTTGGATTTAATACAGAAACAGAATCCTTTATTGCGTCCCTTAAAATTTCAAGTTCTCTATTGACTTCAATGCGTATGGCTTGAAAAGTCCTCTTTGCAGGATGAGGGCCTTCCCTTCTCGCCTTAGCAGGTATCGATTTTTTTATAATGTCCACTAATTGGCCAGTAGTCTCAATTGGCGATAATTCTCTACTTTTAATGATTTCTCTAGCTATCCTAGAAGCAAATTTTTCTTCCCCATAGGATTTGATGATTCGAAAAAGTTCTCTCTCGTCGTATTCATTGACTAATTCATAAGCAGAAAAAGGACTTCTCTTATCCATTCTCATATCTAATGGGGCATCTTGATTATAGGAAAACCCTCTGTCTCCATCGTCTAATTGAAAAGAGGATACGCCTAAATCCATCAAAATACCATCGACTTTTTCAATGCTTAGTGTCTTTAAGACCTCTTTGATGTTTTGAAAATTATCTCTGACAAGATTTTTCTTGCAAGATAAGTTTTCTAAACGTAGTTTTGCTTTTTTTAAAGCGTAATCATCTTGATCGATTCCAATAAGGGTTCCATTAGGGCCTAATTTTTTACCAATTTCTTTGCTATGCCCTGCTCCGCCTAAAGTACAATCTACGTAAATTCCATTTTTTTTAATTTCTAATCCTTGTATACATTCTTCTAATAAGACCGAAGTATGTGTTAATTCCATCTTTCCACCTCTTTTAAATGCCTAACATGCTCATCTTCTCTGCTATGGCATCGTAACTTAAGTCGTCGTCTTCATTGTAGTCTTCCCAATTTTCTTTACTCCATATTTCTAATCTACTGGAAACACCAATAATATACGTTTCCTTAGAAACGCCTGCATAATTTCGCAAATTAGAAGGTACCATTATTCTTCCCTGCTTATCTAATTCGCATTCAGCAGCTCCAGCAAAGAAAAAACGAGTAAATGCTCTTGCGTCTTTACTTGAGATGGGTAGGGTTTTTAATTTTTCTTCAAATGTGGACCATTCATCACGTGGAAAAATGAATAAACACTTGTCCATACCTTTTGTGAGAATAAAGCTTTCACCTAATGCTTCTCTAAACTTTGAGGGCATAGTAAGTCTGCCTTTATCGTCGATATTATGTTGATACTCTCCAATAAACACACACTTCACCCCATTTTCTCCCCACATTTAACCACATTATACCACCCCTACCCACTTTAAACAAGATTCAATCTGTTTGAAAAATAAAAAAAAAGAAGACTTTTTAAATAGTCTTCTTTTTGCGACAAAATACGACATGCAATTCCCCTGTTTTATTCATGTCTTTTTCTATTCTACTTTACATCTTCTTAGTACCTTTTCTTAATCTGGCTAGAAGCAAGGCTCCAATAATGATTGCCCCAATACTCACTAACTGTGCTGTACGCAGTCCCATAAAATACAAGCTATCTGTGCGAAGTCCCTCAATAAAGAACCTTCCTATCGAATAGGCAATGGCATATAGAGCTATAAGCTCTCCTTCAGATTTTTTATATTTTCTCTCATAGATTAAGAGTAATCCTAAGACGAGCAAATTCCATATGGATTCATAAAAGAAAGTAGGATGAACCTGTATAAGCCCTTTTACGGGGTCATTTACCGTAATAGCCCATGGAAGGGAAGTCTCTCTCCCATATGCTTCTTGATTAAAATAATTGCCCCACCTACCGATAGCTTGCCCTAATGGAAAAGCCGGCGCTACTACATCTAATGCCGTAAGAAAGTCTATTTTCTTGTGTTTACACACAATATATCCACTTAAAATGCCACCTATTATACCACCATGTATACCCAAACCACCGTGCCATATGGCTATGATTTCACTAGGCACTTTTAAATAATAGTCTAAACTAAAAAGCACATACCATATTCTAGCACCAAGAATTGCACAAGGAATCGCCACAATAAGGACATCGAGCAAATCATCTCCAATTATGTTTTTCTTTTTTCCACGCCTTAGAGCTATAGATACTCCTAAGAGCATGGCCAAAGATATTAAAACACCATACCAACGAATAGAATATCCAAAAATTTCAAAAGCTATAGGATCTGGCATAGGACACCTCCTCTTTTATTTTGTAGTTTGATTTTTTCGTACTTTTTTATTTTACATTAGAAATGTTATGGTGTAAAGTTTTGAAAAGGCAGAAAGCGGAATGCAGATAGCGGAACTCTTTATATAATTACATAAAACCGTCTCTACTAAACTACCGTAGTCATTCTAAGAAGCAAAGCGACGAAGGATCTCACAATTTAGGGATTAAGGTGTACGTTTGTATAGAAGTATATTCTCTAATATAAGATTGGTGAGATCCTTCGATTTTGCTCAGGATGACTGACAGAAGTTAGGAGAAAAAGTAGGACTTTCCTACTTAATAAAAAATGCCACCAACGGTGGCGTAGTGCTGGTGGCTGATAACTGGCCACTGGTAGCTTATTTTACTATCTTTACTTGGTCTCCATTTTTTAAGCCTGCTGCGTTTGCTTCTTCCATGTCTAGGTGCATATCTAGTGCATAGTCTGCTCCTACTCTTACTAGTACATTGTTAAATTGTAGGCTTCTTTCGCCTTCTGTAACTACGCTAACAAGATCTTTATCTTTTACGCCGAAGTCTTCTCCATCTTGAAGGCTCATATGAATATGTCTTGCAGCAACGATTATACCTTCGCTGATTTCTACTTCACCTTTTGGTCCAATGATTTTAGCTCCTGCAGAACCTGCAATATCACCAGAGTTTCGAATAGGTGCTTTTACTCCTAATGCAAAAGTATCACCTAATGCAACTTCAATTTGAGTTTCATTTCGTACAGGTCCTAATATACGAATGCCTTTAATTGTGCCTTTAGGTCCTTGAACATCAACTTTTTCTTCACAAGCGAATTGTCCTGGTTGAGATAAATCCTTCATAGGTGTTAGCTTGTGACCTTTTCCAAATAGTATTTCTAAATGTTCTTGAGATAAATGAATATGTTTGTTTGATACTCCTACGTTTACTAGTTCTTTCATTTTTTCCTCCTAATAAAATAAAAAATTAGCCTAAAGTAGCATACGTATTTATAAACGCATGCTAAACTTTATGTATTATTTAATTGTAGCATATGGGTATTCTCTTTACAAAGAAATACATAAAAAAACACCTTAGTATTCATGTAAGAACAAGTAATTTATACTTTGGAATATCACCTTTTGATTTTTTAACATAAAGATTTTTTACACTGATAAAAATTAAAATTGAGCAAAATGGTAATTTTCTAATCTTAATTTATCTGCAACCATAGCAATGAATTCACTGTTTGTCGGTTTCCCTTTGTGATTATCGATCGTATATCCAAATATACTATCAATGGTCTCTACCCTACCTCTTGACCATGCCACTTCAATTGCATGGCGAATGGCTCTTTCTACTCTACTTGCTGTAGTATTGTGTTTATGGGCGATAGATGGATACAATTCCTTAGTAACTGCTGTTAAAAAATCTAAATCATCGATGACCATTTGTATTGCTTCTCTTAAATACATATAACCTTTAATATGAGCAGGAACCCCAATTTCATGTAGTATGGTCGTAATTTCATATTGAAAATTTTTCTTTACCCCTTTTTCATTGACAAATTCTTTTCGAACCTCATTGTCAAATTCAAAAGTATTGTCTACTAATTGGCGCATTCGATTGACTAAAGAATCTAATTCAAATGGTTTTACAATATAATAATCTGCTCCTAAGGCCATAGCTCTCTTTGTAATCTTATCTTGTCCTACAGCGGATAGCATGATAATCTTGGGTTCATAAGGTAAAAATCCATTATTGATTTTTTCTAGTACACCTAATCCATCTAATTCAGGCATAATTACATCTAATATAATAATATCTGGCTTTTCATTTTTCGCTATCTCTAATAATTCATTTCCATTGTAAGCTTTTCCAACTACTTCAAAGGTGCCTTCTTTATCAATATAATCTCCCACTAAATTATTAAAATCTTTATTGTCATCTGCAATGACTACTGTATGTAGTTTCACTCAAATGTCCCCCTTTTTGATAATAAATTAATTTCCCCACTATTTTCTCTCATTATATAATATATTTCTCTGTTTACCAGCTTTTTCCTATGAAAAACGTCAGATTTTACATTTCTTATCTTTTTTTCACTTATTCGACAACAACTAATCCAGCTTCATCGAGCATCCATTCAATAAAGATTCCATATCCTTTTGTAGGATCATTTACGAAGACATGAGTTATTGCTCCTACAATCTTTTCGTCTTGTATAATAGGACTTCCACTCATACCTTGTATAATTCCACCGGTTTCTTTGAGAAGCCTTTCATCTGTTACTCTAACTACCATACCTTTGCCATCTTTTTGAGTTTGTTTATTCACTTCTTCAATATACACATCAAAAGATTCTACTTTATCTTCAAGAGTTGTTAATATCTTTGCTGGTCCTACTTTCACTTCATTTTGAAGGGCTATCTCTAATGGCTTACTATACTGTTCATTTTTAAGATTTTCTGTCAGTTTACCAAAGATACCGTTTTCGGTATTTTTCGATAAGTGCCCTAGGGTTTTATCTTCATTATAAAAAATCCCTCTAATCTCGCCAGGAGTTCCAGATTTTCCTGGTAAAATAGATAGAACTTTAGACGATACTATCGAACCATCTTTTACTGGTATAGTAATATTTGTCGTTATATCCGTTATAGGATGACCTAAAGCGCCAAATTTATTGGTTACACCTTCAAAAAACGTCATCGTACCGATCCCTGCCGTATTATCTCTTACCCATAAGCCAAGTCGATATTGATCGTCTGATTTACATTTTACGGGTGAGATTTCGAGACTCTTTTTTTCTTTATTTCTCAAAATCTCTACTTTTACTGTTTCTTTATCTAAATTATTGATTTGTTGGATTACTTCTTCTGCAGTATTGACATTTTTGTTATTAACCTTATACAGTATGTCTCCAAGCATTAAACCTGCTTCGTCACCTGGATTATACATTCCTCCATCTGCCCCTTCTAACTCTTGTAACCCAACGATTACTACACCCTCTGTTTCAAGCTTTACTCCTACTAATTGTCCACCTGGGTATAATTTGAGATCTGGTAAAACTTTAACTTGTACACTTGTTGGTAAAATTCCAAAAATCTTTAATTTTAAATCGACGATACCTGCCTCGTCGCTTTTAACAGTAACAGGCTCATCTAATTTTACATCGTATTCTGTAGCAATATTTCCATTTACTTGTAATATTTCGTTATTTTCACTGGTTATGTTCACTGTTACCGGCAAGCCATATTCAATAACACTGTCTTTGCCTTTTAATAAGTACAACTCACGTGGTACAAAATAACTACATACTACAAGAGATAAAACACCAAATACGAGGGTAACACAAATAAAAAAAAGACTTATTCTCTTTCGGCTTAATTTCTCTCTCACGAAAGAACCTCACCTCCTTTTAGAGTATAAGTCTATTTTCTCCTTGACCATGTTTACTATTCTGTTTTGAAGCAGGTAAGTATTTGTACCTTCATTTATTTTTACCATTCATAGATAACATTTCCTTTGCATGTTCAATGCTTTTTTGAGTCACTTCCGCACCACTAGTCATTTTGGCAAGTTCTACACAGCGTTGTTCAAAATTTAATTTGCTAAAAATGGTATACGTATACTCTCCTTTACTTTCTTTTTTTACATTATAATGGGCATCTGCCATAGAAGCAATTTGTGGCAAGTGAGAAATACAGATTACTTGAGTGGATTTAGAAATGCCATCCATTTTTTGAGCTACTACTTGAGCACTTCTGCCACTAATACCCGTATCGATTTCATCAAAAATCAACGTATCTATAGGATCTGTTAGATTGATTACGCTTTTAACGGCTAAAATCACTCGAGATAATTCTCCGCCTGAGGCAGTTTTTATCAGAGGTTTAAAGTCTTCCCCAACATTGCTTTTTATATAAAATTCAATATCGTCAATTCCTGTTGTATGAAACTTGTCCCTATCTATTCTTTGTTGAACTTTAAATATTGCCTTGTCCATAGCTAATTCTTTAATCTCCGCAGTAATCTTTTTTTCAAAAATTTGAGCATATTTTTTTCGTATGGACGAAATTTCTTTAGCGACCTTTAAGTATTCTTCTTTTGCTCGTTTCAAATCTTCTTCTATTTTTTCTAATATATATTCTCTATTTTCTATTATATTTAGTCTTTCCCTTAAATACTCTTTATATTTTAAAATATCTCTTATCTCAGGTCCGTATTTTTTCTTTAATTGATCCATTTTTATTATTTTTTGATTTAAATTTTCTAATTCAAATTGATCAAAATGAATTTGATCCTTATATTCTCTTATGGAAAAAGAGGTATCTTCTATTAAGAGTCGAGCATCCTTTAATTGTTGCACATCTGTCTCTATCTTTGGGTCTATCCTTTGTATTTTTTCTACGAAATCAATGATAACAGACAATTGATTGTATATGGATTCTTCATTTAAATACAGCATTTCATGAGCTTGATTGCTGTAATTATAAATCATTTCCCCATTGCTCAACAATTTATACTCACTTTCTAAAATCTCATCTTCTCCTTCTTTTAATTGAAAGTCTGAAAGCTCTTTTGACTGAAAATCCAAGAGATCTTTTTCTCTTTCCATTTGCATTTCTTCTTTGATAATGCGCTCTCTTTTTTTCATTAAATTGTTATAAGAGGATAGCTTACTCTTTAATATATCTATTTTTTCCTTTACTTCACTACCAATGTATTCATCTAGTATTTTTATATGTTTTCCTTTATCTAAAAGAGATTGATGCTCCCTTTGACTATGTATATCTACTAACAAAGATCCTACTGTGCGAAGGTCATTTACATTAACTAATAAGCCATTAATCCTAGCTATGCTTTTACCACTCTTAGTAACTTCCCTAGTTAGTATGATATTATTCACATCTTCTATTCCCAAATTGTGAAGAAAATCCAAAAGATCTCCTCGAGGATTTTCTATAAAAAAAAGGGCTTGGGAAGTCATCTTATCTTTTCCTTTTCGAATAATATCCTTACTAGCTCTATTCCCAAGGCACATAGTAAGTGCATCTAAGATAATCGACTTTCCAACTCCAGTCTCACCAGTTATGACATTAAATCCATTTATAAACTGGATATTCAAATGTTCAATAAGGGCAAAATTTCTAACATTTAGCTCAAGTAACATATATAAAACCTCCAAGCAATTCGCTTATGCGAATTGCAGTTATAAGTTGTACGTTCTAAGTTGTAAGAAATGAAGTCACCAATGGTGACCTATTGGTTTTACTTAGAACTTATGGCTTAGAACTTAAAACGGACCCTAGAGCAATGCCCCCAGGCTACGCTTTTATCGCATCATCTTTCGAAATCTTGTGACCAAATTAGCTACTTTGTCTTCGCTGCGGGCTAAAGCAAATATGGTGTCATCGCCAGCTATACAGCCCACTACATCTGGTAACGCCATAGCGTCTATAGCAGCTGTTGCGCCCATAGCCGTTCCTGATAAGGTTTTGAGCACAATCATATTCCCACTATAATCTATGCTGATTACCGCTTCTCTAAAGACATTGACAATTCGTTCATTGACTTCATTACCTTCTGAGTTCGTATCTCTAAATGGAGCATAGTGATATTTGCCTTCCTCGTTAAGTACCTTAATAATTTTTAGTTCTTTAATATCCCTAGAAATAGTCGCTTGTGTTACATTGAAACCGCTTTCTTTCAACCTACGCGCTAACTCCTCTTGGGTTTCTATTGGGTCATTTTCTATAATTTCAAGAAGCTTTGATTGTCTACTGATTTTCAAAAAATCTCCCTCTCCCTATTTTTTCTCAGAAAGCTTATATCGCAATACTTCAAAAAAGTTGTTTTCATTGAATTTTATTAAGTGTGCTTCTGAAGAAGACCTTCGAATGGTCACCCTTTTATTACTCTCTAAATTGATGAAAATCTGACCATCTATTGTAGCCACACTGTGTTCATCCCCTTTACCCACTACCATTACATCTATTTGTTTTGAGCCATTGAGTATAATGCTCCTGTTATTGTGTAAAGAATGGGGGCATATAGGCGTTAGGACCATAACATTGCACTCTGGTTCTACTATAGGTCCTCCTGCTGCTAAAGAGTAGGCTGTAGAGCCTGTTGGTGTAGATATGATTAAACCATCAGCTCTATAAGCTTCTACTAGTTGTTCGTTAATATAAGTATTCATGGTAATGAGCCTAGAATCAGACCCTCGACTTATAACGATATCATTTAGAGCAAGACAGCACTCACTTCCATTATTTAGATCTACTTCTAACATCATTCGTTTTTCAATGGTATATTCTTTTTTTATCAGACGATCCAATGTAATGTCAATATCTTTTTCTTCTACCTCTGTTAAAAATCCAATTTTTCCAAAGTTAATGCCTATAATGGGAATATGTCTATGTGAGCTTTTTCGAACGGCTGCCAACATAGTACCGTCGCCGCCTAATACGATAATGCACTGGGTCTTATCAAAGAGAAACTCTTCATCTATTATTGCCTTCTTATTTTTTAATTTGTCATTAATCTCTTGGGTTGTGTAAGTATGAACGCCCATACTATATAATTGATTTATAATATAATTACCATAATAATAGCTATCTTCTTTCATTGTATTTAAATAAATACCTATGTCCTTCATTTTCTACGCTCCTAGCTTATCTATCTAATCCAAATTTTCATGTGAAGAGGATACAATTCGTTCAATTAGCTCATAGTAGTCTATCTTTTCCATCGTTTCTATATTTTCTTTTCTTATGTGACAAATGTATTCAATATTTCCCTTTGTGCCTTTTACAGGAGAAAAATCTAAACCTAATATGGAAAAGCCTTTTTTTTGCAATTCTTCTATAATATCTAGGAGAACTTTTTTATGAACTTCTCTATCTCTTACGATTCCATTTTTTCCTACAAATTCTTTTCCGGCCTCAAATTGTGGCTTAATTAATACAATGCCTTCTCCTAACTCTTTTAAAAACAAACGTACATTATCTAATAATTTTGTAATAGAAATAAAAGATACATCCATAGTCACTCGATCTACTTCTTCTCCAATTTCGTCAAAAGTCATATGTCTAAAGTTCTTTCTTTCCATAGAAATTACCCTTGAATCTTGCCTTAGTCTATAGTCTAATTGACCATATCCTACATCGATAGCGTAGACTTTTACTGCCCCATTTTGAAGCATACAATCCGTAAACCCACCAGTAGAAGCTCCAATATCCATTCCAATTTTGTTTTTTACATCAAATTGAAAGACTTCAATAGCCTTTTCTAATTTCAATCCTCCACGGCTTACGTAGTTTATCTCTTTTTCTTTAATTTCTACTTTATTGATCTCTTTCATTCGCTCACCAGGTTTATCTTTGCGCTGCCCATTAATCATGACATTCCCCGCCATAATCATCCTCTTAGCCTTTTCCCTGCTATCAAAATAACCTTGCTCATATAAATACACATCTAATCTTTCGTTCAATGCAAAACTCCTTCTTTAAGGTGGTCAGCTGTAAGGTGGTCAGCTGTAAGGTGGTCAGCTGTAAGGTGGTCAGCTGTAAGGTGGTCAGCTGTAAGGTGGTCAGCTGTAAGGTGGTCAGCAAAAGCATACTCGCCTATAGGCGAGTTTTGTTTTTCGCTTCCAACGAACCAACCGTCCAACCATTTGAAACTTTCCACTTTTTGACTAAAAAATATTTACGCTACCACAAGTAGCAAAAATACTGATGGCTGGTTGCTAATAGCTTTTATGTCCCTAGCCCCTGCCTCAGTCATCCTGAGGAGTTTGCGACGAAGGATCTTGCCTCGCCTAAAGGCGAGGTCGTTTTTCCTGACCACCTGACCACCCGACCACCTGACCACCTGCTTTTAATACTCTCTCTTACATACAAAATTCGTCAAATCCACAATATTCTGATTGTCTACATTACACTTTCTCAAGTGAGTAAAAGCCTCTTGTATTAATCCGTCTACAATTTCTTTGGATTTTTCAATGCCATAAAGATCTACATAGGTCTTTTTGTTGTTTTTTTCGTCGCTGTGAATCTTTTTTCCTATTTTTTGTTGATCTCCGATGACATCTAATATATCGTCCACGATTTGAAAAGCCTGTCCGATTTTTTCACTGTACTGAGACAGCTCATCTATTGTCTCTTGAGATGCTCCCTGAGCTATAGGTCCTGCTAAAATACTAGCTTTTAAAAGCGAACCTGTTTTGTAAGTATTGATAAAATCTAGAGTTTCTTTCCTTCCATCTTCATTGCAATTGGCAATATCGGCTACTTGCCCCGCAATCATTCCTGAAGGGCCTGCAGCTTTTGTAATTTCATTTACTGCCTTTAAGTAATGTATTTGCTCTTGTCCACTTAAACTTAAGCCAGCATTTATCATGATTTCAAAAGCATAATTGAGTAGGGCATCTCCTGCTAAAATGGCCATATCTTCTCCATACACCTTATGATTTGTGAGTTTTCCTCTTCTATAGTCGTCATTATCCATAGCAGGCAAATCGTCGTGAACTAATGAGTAAGTATGAATCATTTCAATTGCACAGGCAAGGGGAATACACCTTTCTATATTCTCACCAAAGGCTTTCGCAAATTCTAATAAAAATATAGGTCTTAAACGTTTTCCACCTGCAAACAAGCTGTATTCCATGGCTTCTTTTAATCGTTCTGGGATATAATCAGGCAAAAGAGTCATATAATTTCTTAAATTATGATTTATCTCTGTAGTCCTTGAGTTTAAATAATCATCAATCATCTATACTTCTCCATTCCTCATCTGTACTTCCATCTTGTTTTATCTCCATAACCATAACTTTATTTATTTTCTTTTCTGCTCCATCGAGCTCATTTTCACAATTTTTAATTTTATTCATTGCTTCTTCAAATAAAGTTGTAGTCATCTCTAGAGGCTGTTTATTCTCTTCGAGCAGTTCTATAATTTCTTCGATTCTCTTAATATTTTCTTCAAATGTTTTTTCTTTCATAAAATCCCTCGTTAATTTCTTCGATTTTTACTTTTAAATGACCATCTTTAAGGCGAAGGATAAGTTCTTCATGCATCTCTACTTCTTTTACACTTTTAACTTGCTCTCCCCTTATATTTTCTATAAAACCATTTTGGTTTTGACTATAAAGGTCATTGAGATGAGATTTATAATTTAATAGTTGAACTCTTCTTTCGTGAATGGTCTTCTTTAAAATGTTTTCTAATCGGTTTTCATATAAATCCAACTGTTGCCTATACTGATACAATATGTCTAAAGGCCTTTTTATAGTGTAATGATTTTTTATCTGAGTTAAATGGTTTTTTTCTATTTCCAATTTTCGTAGCATTTGCTTGTATACTGTGGTTTTGTAGGTATAGAGTCTTTCCTTTAATTCTACTAAAGATCCCACTGCAAGTTCTGCTGCAGCTGAAGGTGTAGGGGCGCGCAAATCTGCTACAAAATCAGCAATAGTAAAATCTGTCTCATGGCCTACTCCTGAAATAATTGGGATTTCTGAACGATATATGCTCTGTGCAACAATCAATTCATTAAAAGCCCATAGCTCTTCAATAGAGCCTCCTCCGCGGCTTAGGATAATTACATCGGCGGCCTGAGTCTCATTAATTTTTTCTATGGCTCTTGCAATATCATATTTAGCGTTTTCCCCTTGTACTAAAACAGAATACACATACAAAGACACTGTAGGATTTCTCCTAGTGATGACAGATATGATATCTCGAATAGCTGCACCAGTCTTAGAGGTTACAATGGCTATTCTCTTAGGATAAGTGGGAATAGGCATTTTTACATTTTGATTAAACCAACCTTTTTCATAAAGCTGTCTTTTTAATTTTTCAAATTGCAGATAAAGATCGCCCTCGCCTTTCACCTCCATATCTTGTACGTATAGCTGGTATTGACCTGTTTTTTCGTATAAACTTACATATCCTTTTACAATTACGCTTTTGCCATCAGCTGGATTAAAGTTTAAGTGGGTAGTATTTCCTTTAAACATAACGCACATAATTCTGCTTTCTTGGTCCTTTAATGAAAAATACAAATGACCTGAAGAGTGCTCTTTGTAATTAGAAATTTCCCCTTCTACAGAAACATTGCTTAAAATCCCATCATTGCTAAACAAGCTCTTTATATAGCTGTTTAACTTACTGACGGTTAGGCTTCTCATCTTCATCTTTATTCACCGTCAACTTATCTTTTCCTTCATTTTTTGCGATTTTTTCTAATACTGCATTAATGTATTTTACCGATTCCATATCGCTGTATTTCGTCGTAAGCTGAATGGCTTCACTAATGGATACAGGCGCCGGGATATCTTTTTGCTCTATAAGCTCTAGTGTAGCCAAACGAAGTATAGCTGATTCAATCTTATTTAATCTGTTTACTTCCCAGTTTACCAGATAGGAATTAATAATCTTATCAATAGCCTCTATATTGTTTATAATGCCGCTAATCATTTCCTTTGCGTATTTTGCATCATTTTCTTTTAAATCGTATTGATTCATGTAGTCCAAATACATTCCTTCCGTTTGATCCGGTTGGAAATCTCTTTGAAAAATGGCCTTTAATACTACTTCTCTTGCATAACTTCTACTCATTCGCTCCTCCTATAGTCTAGACGATATATGATTTTAAGGCAAAAAGCCTTCGGATCTTTATTTTATAATAGCAAAATTCTGCTTTTGGATTTAGATATTATTTAAGCTCTCTTTATATGTGATTGAATCTTTGACCTGTAAGACGGATCTTGACCCAAAAGGAATACCCAAATGCTAGCGGCTAAAGACTAATGACTAGCGACTAATGCACCGTAGGCACTTTCTTGCACAAACATGATACAACCCCTTAAAATCATTTAAGGGGTTGTTCTTACTCATTTGATTTTAATTGTACACCTTCTACATTTACGTTTACTTGTACTACATTAAAACCAGTCATAACTTCGATAGAGTGTTTAACTTTTTCTTGTACCTGGAAGGCAATCTCTTGAATTTGCACCCCATACTTTAGAACTAAGAACAAATCTACGCTAATATCACTGTCATCTCTAGTGATCCTAACGCCCTTTGCTGGATACTTTTTGCTCAGCTTTGCTGCAATGTCCTTAGTCAAACCTCCTACCATTTCTACCACTCCATCTATTTCCATAGTGGCCAAACTAGCAATAGAAGCTATCACATCTTCAGATATGTCAATTTTGCCTATTTCTTTCTCTGCATCCATCTTCATCCTAATCCCTCCAACAATTTCTTCGATTATAACAAATTTATATTCACAAAACAACACAATGAGAATCTATTATTCATACTATTATTATATAAAACTTATGAATATTTATAAAGGGAAAGTTTATTTTATATTATCAACTCCACATTTCCTTAAAAGTCCGCTTTCCGCATTCCACTTTCAGCTAAAAGTTTTTCCCGTCCAACCATTTGTAGTTCTAAGTTATAAATAAAACCTTTGCCACCACTGGTGGCTTACGACTTTGCTTACCACCTTACCACCTTACCATCTTACCACCTTAAACGTGTAATCATTTTCAATAAACTTGCAAACATTTACAATTGTTTTTTATTGCATATTTGTTGAAATAAGCAGAATAGGGGCTTATAATGAGTTTATCACATATATGCAACCCCTTAAATCTTATAGAAAACACCCCTTTTTCTCATAAGAACCCCTTTTAAAAAAAGCTCACGCATTGCGTGAGCTTTTTTTATTGAACAATGAACATTGAACAATGAACAATTTACTAGAGCAAGAGCTTGAGTCAACTTTGTGGTTGTAAGTTCTAAGTTCTAAGTTCTAAGTTCTAAGTTCTAAGTTCTAAGTTCTAAGTTCTAAGTTCTAAGTTCTAAGTTCTAAGTTCTAAGTTCTAAG
>NZ_QNRX01000012.1 GCF_003317055.1 Alkalibaculum bacchi | reverse complement strand
TAAAATGGTCTATCAGTATGCATTTGATGGTCTATTTTAATGCATCAGGTGGCTCAAAAGTTAGCATCGATGGTCCATTTGAAATGCAATATTCAAACCCTTAATGTGTAAGTTATCCACTCTCTCTTGTTCATTTCTCACTAAGTTTTCCACAATATTCTCTATACCCTTCCATTTAATTACATTCTATTCTTTGTATTTAGTGTAGAACAAACGAACGCCACTAAATATTGTGATTAATCCACATTTGATGCACTTTTGTGCAAAATTTGTGGATAACTTTTATATCGATTTGTCGTTTCATGGTGAATAAGTCTTATTTTATCCACAAAAACATCAACAAGCAATAAAAAGCGACCTCTATGAGGTCGCTTTTATTGTTTTATTCTATTATTCTGCTTGAGCCGCGTCTACAGGACATACATCAGCGCATGAACCACAATCTGTGCAAAGGTCAGCGTTAACTTCGTATATAGACTCTCCTTGACTAATTGCTTCTACTGGACATTCTGATTCACAAGAACCACAAGAGATGCAATCTTCACTAATTGTATAAGCCATTTAAATTCACCTCCTACATATGTAAGGTATGTATCTTATCACTGCTCTTATTATATAATAAAATGGCTATTATTCAAGTGGTTTTTTAATTATAATTCACTTTTTTGTTTGTTTTTTGTCAATAATTCTTTTTTTACATGATTTTCATGATTGCAGGTATGATTTTGTTTTTCTTCTCCATCTTGTTTTTTGTGTTTTGTTTTACAACAAGATCCCTTACAAGAGGATTGTAACTTAATATTATCTAATTTATATTCATTTACGATTACTTCATCTCCATCAATTTTTACTATGACAGATTCAGCTAAGGTATTGACCCTTATAATAATTCCTTCTCCATCAGGGGATATGACTCTTTGTCCTTCTGAAGGTAATCTCTTGGCTACTTCTTCATAAAAATCTTGCTCATATTTTAAACAGCACAATAATCTACCACAGATTCCGGAAATCTTAGTTGGGTTTAATGATAAACTTTGTTCTTTTGCCATCTTAATAGACACAGGTTCAAAATCACCTAACCATTTTGAGCAACATAAAGGAATGCCACAGGGTCCGAGACCACCAAGCATTTTAGCTTCATCCCGGACGCCAATTTGTCTTAATTCAATGCGAACCTTAAAAATAGCAGCTAAATCTTTCACTAATTCCCTAAAGTCTACTCTTCCTTCAGCCGTAAAGTAAAAAATAATCTTATTATTGTCAAATGTGTACTCTACATCAATTAGCTTCATATCTAGCTTGTGTTTTTCTACTTTTTCCTTGCATATCTCCAAAGCTTTAACTTCTTTTTCTTTATTTTTCTTGTACGTTTTTTCATCCTTGTGAGTAGCAATTCGAATTACGGGTTTTATAGGAGGTACTATCTCTTCTTCAGATACAAACTTTATAGGCGTTACAGCTGTACCAAATTCTATCCCTCTAGCTGTCTCAACAATAACTTTATCCTCAGCATTTAGCTCAAAATCCTGTGGATCAAAATAATATATTTTACCGGCCTTTTTAAACCGTATTCCTATGACCTTTATCATTAATTAATTTTTCCTCCTGTATTCTTAACAACAATCTTTCGATTTGTAATTGTAAATTTACATTATATTTTAAATCACCTTGTAAGATTATAATATTCCCTATTATATCATGAAACCCTTCATAAGTTAAACACTCACTTATTTCCTTATACACATTCAAAGATCCATTTACTTTAGCGTACAAGGCATTCTTAAATAGGATCAATAAATTGTTTATGATGTACTCATTGCTCAATTTTTCATCTTTTATCCACTTCGAAAATTCAAAGATTTGAGAATAATCACCTTTCATAATAGAAAAAATATATTTTCTAAAGATCTTAAATTGATCGATTTCTTCTGGATTTTTTATGATATTTTCAGCTTTTTCAATACAACCTTGGCTTAATTCGTATACATCGTCAAGAAGGCTCTCTTTTAGGGAATACTTTTTTCTAAGAGAAGATTGAAAGGTTTCCTTATCTAGTGGATTAAAATATAAAATTTGACCTCTCGACAAAATTGTAGGAAGTATTCTCTCTTTGCTCTCACTAATTAAAATAATATATACGCCTGCATTAGGTTCTTCTAAAGTCTTTAATAGAGAATTTTGTGCAGGGATACCCATAGTTTCACAATTATTGATTATAAATACCTTCTTATCCCCTTCATAGGATTTTACATTCATTTTTTTTTGTATTTCTCGTATCTGACTGATTTTAATGCTTGATTCTAAGGGAAAGATTTCAATAAAATCAGGATGATTTCCACTGTCCATCTTATTACAAGAAGTACAATGATTGCAAGGCTTATTATCTACCGAACACAGGATAGCTTTTGAAAACTCTATAGCCGTCTTTCTTTTATTGGTCCCCTCAGGTCCTACAAATATATAGCAATGATTAACTCTATTATAATCAATGGCTTTGGAAAGTATATATTTATTTTTCTCGTCTATAATAATCTGATCAAACATTTGTAACCTCATCTTTTATTATATTATCAATAATATCCTTATATATTTCTTCATTAATGTCTTCAATAGTTCTAAATTCATCTTTATTCATACAATCAATTTCGTGCCAATGGTATAAGTTTATTAGTCTTTTAGCATTTTTATAGGCATTGTGTAAGTGGATATAATTGTTTTCATGTATATCCTTTTTTTCTCCATTTGTTATTTTGTTTAATCTCTTTTCAATTCGATCTATAGAATGGTTTAAAGGAATATTTAAAAAATAAATTTTATCTGGTATAGGGATCTTATACAATTCAAACTCTAGATTCCATAGCCAGTTTAGGTATTTATTGAATTCTTCTTCATCACTTATTTTTCCCCCTTGATGAACCATATTAGAGGTTGTATACCTATCAGCAATAATAATACCACCATTATTATAAAAATCTTCAAATTCACATTTATAAGAAGCATACCGATCTCCAGCATAGAAAGTAGATGACACATATGGACTAATCTCATCTGGATTCTTACCAAAATCTCCTCGAAGATACATTTTAACAAGAGCTGAACTCTCTTTTTCATATCTAGGATAAGAGATCATCATGACCTTATATCCGTTTCGGTATAACCTTTTATAGAGTAATTTGCTTTGAGTTTCTTTTCCGCTCCCATCTAAACCTTCTATTACAATTAATTTTCCCATATTGCCTCCTTATTTTATAACCTGTATTTTCTTTTCATTTAGCCCCATAATATCACTGTCTTCCCAATTTCTAAGAAATAACAAAGTATTTTTATCTATTTTTTCTCCAGGAACTAAAACAGGTATACCTGGAGGATAAGGGATAATAAATTCTGCACAAATTCGTCCTACAGATTCCATTAAAAGAACTTCTTCCTTGCCTCTATCAATGACTTCCCAAGGATTTATACATTTTTTTGTTATAGGATAAGAGTATATTTTTTTCTTTTTTACATAATATTCTTCAATTAAATGAGCGCAGTCTTTTAATGCATATACAAGCCTTTCTACGTCTCCTTCTTCTGTTCCCATACCCATCATGGCTAAAACACCATTATAGTCCCACATTTCCATTTGGATAGAGTACTTCTTTCTAAGGATATGGGAAAGGTATACTCCAGAAACCTGAGGACTTTCAATCCAAATTTTCAACTTATCATAATCAAATACTTGGCCACTAGATAATAGCTCAGACCCTTTTAAATAAAAAGGAGTATTATTTAATTCTTTTTCAATTCTATTATAATAATATAATAACTGATTTAGTCTTTCTCTTCCCCTGTCTCTCGCATCTAAAACGGAATTTTCTATAGACATCATAATAGGATAAGATGGACTAGTGGTTTGAAGAATATTAATATAATTCTTTATTACATTAGTTGAAATCCTTGAGCTACACACATGAAGGAGAGCCCCTTGATTTAGAGAATTTAATGTTTTATGGGTGCTTTGTATAACGATATCTGCACCTAAATCTACACTTGAGGTAGGGAATTTTTCATTAAACTTTAGGTGAGCCCCATGAGCTTCATCTACAATTAAAACCTTATTATATGTATTCGTCACCTTACTAATGGATTTTACATCTAGGCAAATGCCGTGGTAAGTAGGTGAAGTAATAATCACTCCCTTTAAATGGGGATGCTTAATAAAGGCTTTTTCTACCTGCTCTGCATTAACCATGGGGTAAGATTCATTTGCTTCATCATTATATAGATATACTGGATTAATTTCTTTTAACATTAAAGCCGAATACACAGATTTATGAGAGTTCCTAGGAATCAAAAAAGAATCCCCTTTATTGCAAATGGACAAAATAGAGGCAAGAATACCAACCGTACTACCATTGACCAATATAAAGGACTTCTTTACCCCATATATATTAGCTATTTCACCCATAGCTTCTTTAATTGGGCCTTCTGGACTATTTAGATTATCTGTGCCTGGTATTTCAGTAAAATCATACTCATAAGAAAAAAGATTATCTTTACTTCTTCCCTTGTGACCTGGCATGTGAAATCTCGTGTAATCTCCTCGATTTGTTATTCTTTGTAATGCTTTATATATTGATCCTTTCATGAAACTATAAATTCCTTTCTTAATATGATAGAGTACAAGCAGTCTAGACCCACGCTAAAAATCACTGATTTTTGCGAAGATAGGAACTTATGCTTTATCAAACAAAAAACATGTGATATAATATGCAAACTAGCGGATTGGCTCGCAGAAATTACAGAATTTTATGAAATACTAAATAACATTAAGATAATAGTAACACAAATTTTAGATTATATACATATGGTGTTTTCTTTAGATGACGGTTAATAATCTATCTTTTGGGTACAAATAAAAAATAACTATTGAAGGGAGAATGTTAAAAATGGCAAATGCCAATATTATAATTCTTGATGAAAATAATTTTGAAAATGAAGTGCTTCAGTCCAAACTTCCTATTTTAGTAGACTTCTGGGCAGAATGGTGTGGACCTTGTCAAACTTTATTACCTATATTTGACGAATTAGCAGATGAAAATAAAGATAAGATAAAAATTGCTAAACTAAATGTAGATGAAAATAGAAGCTTAGCGATGAAATACCGTGTTATGAGTATCCCAACGGTATTGATTTTTAAAGATGGTGAAGAAATCAGAAGAGAAGTAGGAGCTAAAACAAAATCTGATTATGAAAGTATTCTAAATGCTCTTTAAAAGCGCCTACGGTGCATTAGCTACCAGCGGCCAGTCTTCAGTCATCAGTGCTAGGGTCAAGTCTTACGGGTCAAAGATTTAACCCTGACGCTCAGGATGACTCAAGTAACAGCTAAGATTAAAAAGTAGAATTTTCCTAGTATAGAAAAGAAGCTCGCCTAAAGGCGAGCCGTTTTTTTCAGCTTTCTGCATTTCGCTTTCAGCTATTCGTTATTATTCAACTACTGTAAAGTCTTCTTTTCCTGCTCCACATAATGGACATACCCAATCGTCTGGAATATCTTCAAATGCAGTACCTGGTGCAATACCGCTATCTGGATCTCCCTCAGCTGGATCATAAATATAACCGCATAGTGTACATTCATACTTTTTCATTTTATTACCTCCGTTAAAATATTTTATATTATTTCTAATTGCTGCTAACAATTATATAATACCCTTTTTGTGAAATGTTAAACACCCATAGTTTAATTTAAAGAACAACTCTTCGCAAGTCATCGATATTTTTTTGTATATCCCCTTTAAATGTAAAGGAACCTGCTACTAATACATCTGCTCCAGCTTCTACAATTTTAGGCGCTGTTTCTAAATTGACACCACCATCTATTTGTATATCAATAGGGTAACCTTTTATCATCTCTTTTAGAGCTCTTATTTTATCTAGAGAATTTTCGATAAAACTTTGTCCTCCATAACCTGGATTTACTGTCATAAGTAAGATCATATCTACTTCATCTAAAACATATTTTAGTGTACTTAAAGAAGTAGCTGGGCATAGAACAACTCCTGATTTAACACCATAAGACTTGATTAAGTTTAGACTCCTATGAAGATGAGTAGTAGCTTCTTGGTGTACTGTTATAATATCAGCTCCAGCTTCTGCAAAACGGCCGATCAAGCGATCAGGATCTTGCACCATCATATGGACATCAAAAGGTAAATTCGTTTTATCTCTTAACATTTTAACCTGATCAGGTCCAAATGCAATATTAGGCACGAAATTCCCATCCATTACATCAATATGTAATAAATCTACATTACATTCTTCCACTTTTTTAATTTGATTTTCAAGATTTCCAAAATCTGCTCCTAATATAGAAGGAGCTATTTTAACTGCCATGTTTGTACCTCCATTTGTTAGATGAACTATCTTTATAAATTTAAAATATTTTTATAATGTCATCAAGCTTCTTAAGCTCTTTTTGTTCATCTGTATAGTATATCATTTGTGAAAATTGTTACAGTTAATAATAACATAATTTTAGAGAATACATCAACTTACTTCTGTTTATTTATTACGGTACTATATTTATAAAGTAATCTTACTCTTTATCCTTTATTTACATATATTTTTATCATCAAAATCCACCATTTGGTTAAACTAGATGATATTGAATTCTTTTAAGAAATATTTATATATTCTAAATTCATAATGATAAATACTAGAAATAGAAAGTGGTGTGATATATTGGGTAAAAGTAGTAATCTATTAAAATTTAAACATTTTGCCTGGTCAGGAGTTGAAAAAGAGGATTTTAAGCCTTCTATTGAGGGAGAAAGAAATCAAAATGAAACCACTGTGCAACATATCATTGAAAACGGCTTTGGCACATGCTTTCATTTGAATTATTATGAATGTAGCTTCGATGGCTTTACTCCCCTTGAAAAATTACAAGAAGTCCACGCAGTTATTGTGGCTAGAGGAGAAGGGAAAATAATAGTAGATGATGATATTTATATTGTTAAGCCTATGGATATTGTCATCATCCCAAAAGGAGCCTCACATCAATTTATTAGTACAGATGATGAACCCTTTGGTTTTTTTTGTATAATAAATAAGGTGGTAAGCTGACAAGGTGGTAAGGTGGTAAGCAAATATGCGACTTGCGTCGCAGTGAACATGGGACAATGAACATTTAAAATTATACTAAAAATAATAAAACTAGCATATTTGTACTGTTCAATGTTTATTATTCATTTTTCATTGTTCAATAAAAATATAAGCTCCTAGGTGCTAGGTATGAGCTTTATAAAAAATCAGCCACCCGCTGGTGGCTGATTGCTATTTTTATTATTCTTCTGAATCTATGTCTATATCTTCGTCTTCATCTTCGCTTATCACTTTCGTTACACTTATGATCTTTTCATTTTTTTCTAATTTCATTAAACGTACGCCTTGAGTACTTCGACCCATCACAGATATATCTGATGTCTTTATGCGAATGATGATTCCTTGATTATTAATCATCATTATTTCGTCTTCTTTGTCACATATGATGATTCCAACTAGACTTCCAGTTTTGTTTGTTATTTTATAGGTTTGTATGCCTTTTCCAGCTCTATTTTGAGCACGATATGCAGAATCATCAGTAAGCTTGCCATAACCATTTTCAGTGACGCATAAGATATATTTATCTTGATCAAGGATACCTACACCAATAACTTCATCATCTTCGCGAAGCGAAATTCCTTTTACTCCTATAGCAGTTCTACCCACAACTCTTATTTCATTCTCTGAGAATCGAATAGCATATCCATTCTTTGTCCCCATAATCACTTCTTGATTTCCATCCGTTAATTCCACTGAAATCAGTTCATCGCCTTCATTTAAGGTAATAGCAATAAGCCCATTTTTCCTAGAGGAATCATACTGAGAAAGATCTGTTCTTTTTATGATTCCATTTTTTGTGCTCATAAGCAAATAGAAATCATCGACAAATTCCTTAATTGGTATTACTGTTGTTACCTCTTCATCTTGCTCTAATTGAAGTATATTCACTATGGCTGTTCCTCTTGCTTGTCTAGAAGCTTCTGGAATTTCATATGCCTTTAAGCGATATACTTTACCTTTATTGGTAAAGAATAAAATATAATGATGGGTGGTAGTCGTAAATAGATAATTTACAAAGTCATTATCTCTTGTACTTAAGGCGGTTATACCTTTTCCGCCTCGTTTTTGGGCAGTATAGGTACTTGCTGATATTCGCTTAATATACCCAACATGAGTCATAGTAATTACTACGTCTTCTTCATCAATTAAGTCTTCTATGGATATATCTTCATAATCCTCTTCAAAAGCAGTTCTTCTTTCATCGCCATATTTTTCTTTTACTTGAAGAAGCTCTTCTTTTATGACTTCAAAAATGAATTTATCATCTGATAAAATCCTCTTGTATTCTGCTATTTTTTCCATCAACTCACTGTATTCAAGATCAATTTTTTCTCTCTCTAAACCAGTAAGCCTTTGAAGACGCATATCTAGTATTGCTTGGGCTTGTTTTTCAGATAGCGCAAATTCAGCCATTAAACCATCTTTGGCAACTTCACCGTTTTTAGATGATCGAATGATTGTAATGACGCGGTCAATATTATCTAAGGCAATTCTTAAGCCCTCTAGTATATGAGCTCGATCTTCTGCCTTTTGCAAATCAAATTGAGTCCTTCGAACAATAACCTCTTTTTGATGGTCTATATAATATCCTAACATTTCCTTTAGGTTTAGAACTTTTGGTTGATTATCTACTAAAGCCAACATAATTACACCAAATGTATCTTGTAATTGAGTATGTTTATATAATTGATTTAGGATTATTTCCGCATTAAAATCTCTTTTTAAATCTATAACAATTCGAATACCATTTCGATCTGTCTCATCACGAAGATCTGAAATTCCTTCTACTCGTTTTTCTTTTACTAAATCAGCTATTTTTTCAACTAATCGAGATTTATTTACCATATAAGGAATCTCTGTAATGACAATTCGTTGTCTTGTGTTTGTAATATCTTCTATTTGAGTCTTAGCTCTTATTTTTATCCTGCCTCTACCTGTAGTATAGGCGCTTTTCATACCTTCTCTTCCTAGAATAATACCACCAGTAGGAAAATCTGGGCCCTTTACATATTGAATTAAGTCTTGAATACTGCTATCAGGATGATCTATAAGATGTATTGTAGCATTGATGACTTCATTCAAGTTATGAGGCGGGATATTTGTGGCCATACCTACTGCAATTCCTGAAGATCCATTTACTAATAAATTTGGATATCTAGCAGGTAAAACCATTGGCTCCTTTTGAGTCTCATCAAAGTTAGGCATCCAATCTACAGTATTTTTATTAATATCACGAAGAAGCTCCACAGTGATTTTAGCCATTTTAGCCTCTGTATATCTCATGGCAGCAGCGCTATCTCCATCTATAGAACCAAAATTACCGTGTCCATTTACTAATAAATACCTGTAATTAAAATCCTGAGCCATTCGAACTAAAGCATCGTAGACTGAACTATCCCCATGAGGGTGATACTTACCTAGTACGTCCCCGACAATTCTGGCACACTTTCTATATGATTTTTCAGGGGATAAACCCAGTTCGCTCATAGCATAAATAATTCTTCTGTGAACTGGCTTTAAACCATCTCGAACATCTGGAAGTGCTCTTCCTACAATTACGCTCATAGCATAATCAATATAAGACTTTTTCATCTCATGTTCGATATCTATTGGCAATACTTTATCGTGTTTTTCCATGTCCATATTATCCATTTAAGCACCTCCTATATGTCCAAGTTCTTAACTTTTTTCGCATTTTTTTCAATGAATTCACGCCTTGGCTGAACTTTATCTCCCATCAAAATGGTAAAAGATTCATCTGCCTTTATGGCATCATCTATTGTAACTTGTAATAAAATTCTCGTAGAGGGATCCATGGTCGTTTCCCAAAGTTGTTCTGGATTCATCTCTCCTAGACCCTTATATCTCTGGAGAGAAACATTATTATCTCTTCCGATTTCTTCCATAACCTTTTCTAGCTCTTCATCACTATAACAATACTCTATTCTCTTACCCTTTTGTACTTTATAGAGAGGTGGCTGAGCAATATAAATGTAGCCAGCATCGATTAACCCTCTCATATATCTGTATAAGAAAGTAAGCAAAAGAGTTCGAATATGAGCGCCATCAACATCCGCATCTGTCATTATAATAATTTTATGATACCTGGCACTATCAATCGAAAATTCTGGTCCTATATTCGTTCCAAAGGCTGTAATCATAGAGCGAATGGTATCCGTATTCAATATTCGATCTAATCTAGCCTTTTCAACATTTAAGATTTTTCCTCTTAGTGGAAGAATAGCTTGTGTCTTTGGATCTCTACCTTGCTTTGCAGAACCACCTGCTGAATCTCCCTCAACAATGTATATTTCAGATAGAGCAGGATCTTTTTCTCTACAATCCGCTAATTTTCCAGGTAATGCAGTACTCTCTAGTACACTTTTTCTCCTAGTCAATTCTCTAGCCTTTTTTGCAGCATTTCGAGCTCTGGCTGCAGTTAATGATTTTTCAATAATGACCTTAGATTCATTAGGATTTTCCTCTAAAAATGATGCGATAGCATCATTTGCAACAACTTCTACAATACCTTTTACTTCTGTATTACCTAATTTCGTCTTCGTTTGACCTTCGAATTGAGGGTCCGTCAATTTTATACTAATAATTGCTGTTAAACCTTCACGAACGTCTTCACCACTTAAATTTTTATCGCTGTCTTTTAAATACTTATACTGCCTTGCATAATTATTGATACACCTTGTAAGAGCAGACTTAAAGCCATTTAAATGAGTTCCGCCCTCCATAGTGTTAATATTATTGGCATATGCATATATATTTTCACTATAATCCTCTGTATACTGCATTGAGATATCTACTAATATATCATCCTTTTTCTTTTCAAAGTTAATGACCTTTTCGTGTAAAGGATCTTTATTTCTATTTAAATATTCTACAAAAGAAATAAGACCACCCTCATAGTGGTATTCATTGCTTTGTTTTTCTTCCCGCTCATCTTCTAATTTTATTTTAATGCCCTTATTTAAAAAGGCCAATTCTCTTAAACGATGCTCTAATATTTCATAATCGTATACCAATTCCTCGAAAATCTTGTGATCTGGTCTAAAGGTTATTTTAGTCCCTGTACGATTGGTTGTCGCTACTGCTTCTAATTCAGATGTAGGTACTCCTCTTTCATAAGTTTGCCTATATACCTGTCCATTTTGTTTTATTTCTACATGTAAAGACTCGGATAATGCATTTACAACAGAGATACCAACGCCGTGGAGCCCCCCTGAAACCTTGTACCCTCCACCACCAAACTTTCCACCAGCATGTAATATGGTTAAAGCCACCTCTACTGCTGATTTTTTCATTTTTGGGTGCATTCCTGTAGGGATTCCCCTACCATTATCTATAACCGTGATTGAATTATCTTGGTGAATAGTAACTGTAATTTTATCACAATAGCCTGCTAAAGCTTCATCGATACTATTATCTACAACTTCATATACTAAATGATGCAGACCTTTTGAACCTGTACTACCAATATACATTCCCGGTCTTTTTCTAACAGCTTCTAAGCCTTCTAGTACTTGAATTTGCTCCGCACCATAATTCTCTTGTGCCATATGTGTTCCTCCTGTTCACTCTATAGAAGCTTAATTATAATATAATTAATGGAATAAAACAAATCTCATGTCTCTTTTACTATTTGTCCACGTTCTATAGTATATATTTTTTTATTAAAGTTTTCCAGAAAATCTTCGAAATTCATCTCAGTACACGTGATGAATACCTGAGAGGACTCAAAGTATTTAATAATTTTTTCTTGTCTTTTTACATCTAGCTCTGACATAACATCATCTAATAAAATAATGGGATTCTCGTCGATTTCTGATTTTATTAATTCGATTTCGGAGAGTTTTAAAGATAGGGCAGCTGTCCTTTGCTGACCCTGTGAACCATAAGTCTTTGCATCGAAGTCATTTATAGTAACTCTTATATCGTCAACATGAGGGCCTATACTAGTATATCCTTTTTGTATGTCTCTTTCTAAATTTTGGCGAAATTTCTTTTCATATACTTCCTCTAGATGATCGATGTCTTCACCATTTTTAATAATATTGGAGATATAAAATAATTTTAGTTCTTCTTGCTTATTTGTTAAAGTATAGTGTATTTCTTTTGTGATAGAATTAATCTTTTTTAAAAAGTTGATTCTAGAAATGATAATCTTCTGTCCTAAATGAACGAGCTGTTGATCCCATACTTCTAATGTTTCTTTACCGTAATTGCTACGGCGTAGAGATTTTAGTAAATTATTTCTCTGATAGAGGGCTCTTGAGTAGTCTCTAAGGACATTTCCGTAGCTTGGCTTTGTATTGTTTAACCCACTATCAATAAATTTTCGCCTTAGATCTGGACCTTCTTTGATCATTTTTAAATCCTCTGGGCTAAAGAGTACAACTTGAATATTTTCCCAGAGAGCACTTCTTTTATTTGCCTTCTTATCATTGATATAAATAGCGCTCTTATTGGGTTTATTCAAGGAAATCCGCACATGATCTTTGTAGTACTGTTTATGAAAAGTCCCTTCTAGAAGGCTGGATTCTCGATTCCATGAAATAATTTCACTCATGGTGTTTTTATACGACTTGCCCCTAGCCAAGACGTATACTGCTTCTAATAAACTTGTCTTTCCCTGAGCATTGTCTCCTATTATAATATTAATATTCGAGCTTAATTCAGTACTTAAGGCATTATAGTTTCTAAAATTACTTAGCTTTATATTAGATAAATACATTTTTTCCCCTTTTGCCCAGTCTAGCATCCTTCATAAACTTAACAGCCTTTTAGTTAATGCTCTTCGCCAATGACTTTTAAAGATTCAAAACCCTCTATTTCTACTACATCGCCTGGTCGAATCTTTTTTCCTCGCTGGATACACACTTCATCATTTACTTTAACAGCTCCATCAAGAACAATATGTTTAGCAACTGCTCCATTTTCTACAATGCCTGCAAACTTTAAAAGCTGATATAATTTAATGAATTCCGTTTTTATCTCTATTATTTCCATATGAACACTCCTTTCATTTACTGCCCTAGCTGTAATCAGGCAAACCCACTAGTAGGTTTGCCTGATTACACAGTAGATACCTTTTGGCATCTTAATGTTCCATATATCGTACAGGTAAAATTAAATACGTATAGTTATCTCCAGTAATTGGTCTCAATACACATGGGCTTACAGGTGTAGTAAATTCTAAATATACTTCCTCATCACTTATAACTTTAAGTACATCTATGAGATAAGTAGAATTAAACGCAATTTTTAAGGGGTCCCCTTCCATCTCTACCTCTACTTGTTCACATACCGTTCCTATTTCTGAATTAGACCGAATTTCAAGAGTATCATTAGAAAAATTCAACTTAATCAGATTACTTTCCCCACTGCCGACCATTAAAGAAGCTCTTTCCGAACTAGCCAGTAAGTCTCGAACATCTACCTTAACTTTGGTCGTATAGTTTTGAGGTATGATTTGATTGTAGTTTATAAATTCTCCCTCTAACAGCCTTGATACGATTGAAGTCCCTCCTAATCTGAAGAGAATCTGGTTTTTGGAATACGACATATATATATTATCCTCACTGCTTAAAGAAGTAATTCTATAAAGTTCTGATAATGTCCTCTCAGGCACAACCTCTTTTAAACTAATGGGATTATCTATAAAACCTTGCCTTACTGCCAAACGATAGCCATCTAAAGCTACAAATTTTAGTATTCCATTTTGTAACTCAAGAAGTTCACCTGTCAATATAGGAATATTTTCATTTTTAGCTACAGAGAAAATAGTCTCTCGAATCATTCCCTTAAATAGTTCTTTTGGAACAGATATTTCTTGTGCAGAGTCTACTTCAGGCAGTTGAGGAAAATCATCTCCACTTTGACCTTGTATATTAAATTCAGAGTTCGAACACTTAATATTGAGAACGTGATTTTCTTTTAGCTCTATTATAACGTCGTCATCAGGTAATTTTCTTACGATTTCTGAAATCAATTTTGCAGATATAACTACACTACCGCTGCTAATAATCTGTCCAGGTAATACGGTCTTAATACCAATTTCTAAATCCGTTCCCATTAAATAGATTGTATTGTCCACAATTCGAAACAAGATTCCTTCAAGAATAGGCATAGTTGTTTTATTCGATACTGCTTTTTGAACAATATTGACAGCATGATGTAGTGAATCTTTACTCGTAATAAAATTCATAAGTAGAGCCTCCGTATAATTAATTATTTATTTAAATTATTTTAGTAATAATAGTAGTAGGGGGTGTGAATTTGTTGATAAGTTAAAGTAGTCCTTTAAGTCTAAAATTATCCACGTTTATAACTTGTTGATAAAAGTTGAAATTAAAGAAAAGTTATTAAGATTTGTCCACAAGCGACTTAATGTTCACATATCTTATTTTAAGAGCATAATTTTGCTCTACATTGATAAAATATTAAGTATTGCCTTGTATTTCTTTCGTTATTCTTTGGATAAGGTTTCTAAAATCAAAGTTTGACTCGATTTCCTTGGCGATTTTATCATAAGCATGAATGACTGTAGAGTGATCCCTACCACCAAATTCCTCTCCAATTTTAGGTAAAGATAAATCCGTTAGTTCCCTAGATAAGTACATAGCTACTTGTCTAGGATAAGCAATAGCCCTTGTCCTCTTCTTTAAGTTAAAGTCCTCTACTTCAATGTTAAAGTATTTTGCAGTAATCTCTTTAATTAAATCGACAGTGATAATTTCTGGTTTGTTATTCGAGATGATGTCTTTTAAGGCTTCGTTCGCTACATCAACAGAGATCTTTTGATTTGTCAATTTCGAGAATGCGTTTACTCTTATTAAAGCACCTTCTAGTTCACGAATATTAGACTGTATTTTACTAGCGATAAAGTTTAGTACATCGTTTGGAATATCCATCTCTTCTGTAGTAGCCTTTTTTTTCATGATGGCAATTCTTGTCTCTAGGTTTGGTGCTTGAATATCTGTAATGAGCCCCCATTCAAATCGAGAGCGAAGTCGATCTTCTAGGGTAGGTATTTCCTTTGGGGGCCTATCGCTAGAGATGACGATTTGTTTATTTGCCTCATGTAAAGCGTTAAAAGTATGAAAAAACTCCTCTTGAGTTCCTTCCTTACCGGTTAAAAATTGAATATCATCAATCAACAACACGTCTACATTTCTGTATTTATTTCGAAAAGATACATTTGTTCTGTTTTGAATCGAATCAATAAATTCGTTGGTAAAGGTCTCGCAAGAGACATATACTACCTTTTTATTAGACGATTGCTCTAGGGTGTAGTGACCGATTGAGTGCATTAAATGGGTCTTACCTAAACCTACTCCACCATAAATGAAGAGAGGATTGTACCTTTGAGCTGGAGCTTCTGCAACAGCAACGGAAGCTGCATGAGCAAAGCGATTGCTGTCTCCAATGACAAAAGTATCAAAGGTATATTTAGGGTTTAAATTCGTATTGTCTGAGTAGCTTTGTTTATCTTGCTTAGTCTTTGAAATAGGCTGTTGAGTGTTATCTACAATAGGAGTAGAAGACGGTATTGTGAACTCGACAACAAGATTCTCACCTGTAACGTGTTTTAGTGAATTGACAATTAAGATGGAATATCTAGCTTCTAAAATACCTTTTGTAAAATCATTTTCTACGCCCAGGACAACTACATTATTAGAGTAAGAAATAGGTTCTATTCTTTTTATCCAAGTTTCGAAACTCACCTGGGTAATTTCTTCTTTAATAATTTTTAGAGTATCATTCCATAATTTGTCGAGATTTTTATCCATACGATTCCTCCTGAAGCTGCTTCTTGTTAATATCTATGTAGATAAATAAATGTGTTTTTGAAAAGCATTCAATTATAAACACCTGTTGACAAAAAGATATTCACAGGGCATAAAATGTAAAAAAGGGAGACTTCCCTTTCAAAACACATGAACATATCCACAAGTTATCAAGAATTTGTGGATATGTTTATAATATTTACATAAGTTATCAACATCTGTTTATATATAATAACAGAAAAAAATAATGGAATCAACGATTATGTGCATAAGGTGGACAATTATTCTCATTTTTTTCTGGAAAACCCATAATGCTTTCGTTTTCATTGGAAATATTATATAATATGGGTAAATAAAGGAGACATTGTAGAAAGTATAACAAGCAGTTGTAAATAGTATAAAAAATAACAAAGTATGAAATATTAAGGAGGTTTTATTATGAAAGGTTCTGGAAAAATACTTGTTATAATAGGTATTTTACTAGTAGCTTTAGTATTAGGCGGTATTGGAAGTTACAATAGTTTGGTAAACCAAAGAGAAACTGTGAATAATACATTAAGTCAAATTGATACCCAATTGCAGAGGAGAAATGATTTAATACCAAATTTAGTAGCTACTGTACAGAACTACGCACAACATGAAGAAGAGGTATTCACAGCAGTTGCCGATGCGAGAGCCCAATTAGCAGGGGCTACTACTATAGAGGAACAGGCTGAGGGGGATGCAGCATTGTCTGGTGCATTATCTCGATTGCTAGCCATTTCTGAAAATTATCCCGAGCTTAAGGCCAATACCAATTTTCTCAATTTGCAAGACGAATTAGCAGGAACAGAAAATAGAATTGCCAATAGTAGAAGAGATTATAATCAAGTTGCTCAGAGCTACAATACTAAGGTAAAGCGCTTTCCAACAGTGATTTTTGCGAATATTCTTGGATTTGATAGTGTGGATTATTTCCAAGCAGATGAAGGGGCTACAGAAAATCCTGATGTAGGAGAGTTATTTGGTGAATGATCATAGGAGATTTCGTAAAACCTTAGGGCTCCTCTTTCTTATAATAATTGTTTTTATGTCTTCAGGAGTAGCGGCAAGTGAAATTCCTTTACCTACTCCTGCTTTCTATGTAAATGATTATGCCAATGTTATTGATAGTCAAACAGAAGAGGAAATCATCCAAATTGGAACCGCACTAGAAAATAAGACAAAAGCTCAAGTTGTAGTGGTTACAGTAGAAGGAATTGGAGAAGTTCCCCTAGAAGAGTACACCATTGACTTGTTTCGAAAATGGGAAATTGGAGATTCTGAGGAAGACAATGGAGTATTGTTATTTCTAGATGCAGAAGGCAGATGGTCTCGGATTGAAGTTGGATACGGCTTAGAAGGCACTTTAACAGATGGAAAAACAGGTAGAATTCAAGATGATTATATGCTTCCTTACTATTCTGAAGGTAATTATAGCGAGGGAATACTACAAGGTTTTTATGTTGTCGTAAATGAAATCTACAAAGAATATGGTTATGAAGAAAATTACATCGGAGATGGAATTGTAGTAGAAGATCAAAGTCAAAATGAAGGACCTTCTCCTCTAGCGGTTATTGTAGCACTTATCTTCATCGTTCCTTTGATCATTTTAGATTTTAAGTTTACAGGAGGAGTAATTACCTATACTGTCCTTAGATCGATTGGTAGAGGCGGTTCACGTGGTGGAGGAAGAGGCGGAGGCCGATCTGGTGGAGGAGGTAGCGCTGGAGGCGGTGGAAGTTCTAGAGGATTTTAAGCAAAGGAAAGCGTTTTTTAGCACTTTCCTTTGCTAGTCACTAGCATTATGGTAGTCCTTTTAGGTCTTTTGGTGAAAAAAAGAAAGTTTAACTACTTAAAAGGTTTTACATAGAACATATAATGTAAAACTTAGAATTAAGGTGTAGATAGCTTAAAAAATATATAGGTGAAAATATGAATACATTAAAAATAAACGCAGTGTATAGACATTTTAAGGGAAAGGACTACTTACTTCTTTATATTGCTCAACACTCTGAAACTATGGAGGATATGGTTGTGTATCAAGCTCTTTATGGTGAGCGGGGTATATGGGTCAGACCTTTGAGCATGTGGACGGAAAAAGTGGAGTACCAAGGAGAAATCGTAGAAAGATTTAGACTAGTAGAGGATAGAAACAATGGATAATTCATTAGAAGTAGACCTCCATGGAATGACTGTAATGGAGGCTAGAAGTTTCTTACAAAAAGTTTTTAAAAATTTAAGTATAAATATAACAGAAGTAGTCGTAATACACGGAAACAATAGAGGCGATAAATTAGCCAATATGGTGCGAAAAGATTTTAAACACAAGAGGATTGATCGGAAAATTTTATCCTTAAACGGTGGGATCACCATACTTAGGTTGAAAATGGACTATTAACTAGATTATTAGTTGGAATGTTGGAATGTTGGAAAATTTAATGAGTGGAAGCCAATAAAAAGTAATATTACTAGCATATAAATGCAATTGTAGATTTCTCGTCCAACCGTCCAACGAACCAACCAAAAAGCTCCAGTTATTTGGCATTGTTAAATATTACAAATCCCTAAGTTCCTTATCAATCTTATCAATTAAGCTTTGTGGTGCTTTTTCTGGGCCAGCTTTTTTTGCTATTTGTTCTAATGTTAAACCCATAGCCAGCTTTAACATAGGGTGCTTTAGTTCTTCACTGAAATATTTTTCTAACACTCTTCTTCCATTTGGATCTTTAAATACATCTTTTAATTTTGATTTTATACTTAAAGACATCTCAATCACCTCAAAGATACTTATGAGGGTTTTTTATCTTTTATGTTGAAATCTATAAAAATAGATTATATACTTGTCTACATTGTGCCGATTTTAGGTGTTTGTATGCTAATTATAATGAAAAAGCAAATATCAATTGCACAGATGTTATAATAAGATAAAACGATGTACGTGTTATAATAACGAGCAGTTTTTGTTAATATAAAGGGGTTTTGTAATGAAAGTAATTATCGCAGAAAAGCCATCTGTAGCGAAGAATATCGCTGATGCAGTTCATTCTAATAAGAGGAAGAATGGGTATTTTGAAGGCAATGATTATTTAGTTACCTGGGCTTTTGGTCATCTCCTAGAATTATTAGATGCAAAAGATTATGATTCAAAGATGTCTAGCTGGCGAATGGAGAACTACCCTTTTATCCCACAAAGCTTTGAATATAAAGTCAAATCAAATAGTAAAAATCGTGCTATTGTGGATGAAGGTGCTTTTAAGCAAATTGAGCTCATTAAGGAACTCATTAATAAAGAAGGTGTAAATGGAGTAATATCAGCTTGTGACTACGATCGTGAAGGGCAGATTATTGGAGATATTATTTTAGAATACTTACACGTAAACAAAAGCGTAGAGAGGCTCTTGTTAAATGAATGGACGCCAACAGAAGTAAAAGCAGGGCTTGAAAAATTAAAGCCTAATAGTACAATGGAGCCCCTGAGAGATGCGGGGATTAGCAGGCAGTGGGCTGATTGGGTTATTGGGATTAATCTGACCAGCGTTGCAACATTAAAATATCAGAGAGGGTCAGGGAGACCTTTAAATATTGGTCGAGTGCTCTTGCCAACTCTTAAAATCATATACGATAGAGATATGGAAATCGAACAGTTTAAACCAGAGGCCTTTTATAAATTGATGGCAGATTTCAAGACAAAAAGTGGAGAAGTATATGAGGGAATCTATACCTTAGAGAATAAGGATAAATTCCCAGAAAAAGCCTTACTTCAAGTAGTTCAAAAGGCAATTAAAGATCAAGATGGCATTATAATAGACAAGCAAGTAGAAAAAAAGAAGGAATATCCACCTAGCTTATTTAATCTATCAAATCTGCAAGGTCATGTGACAAGCAAATATAAAGGTTGGACTTCAGATAAAGTATTGAAGATAGCTCAGAGTTTATATGAGAAGAAATTCATAACTTATCCTAGAACAGCCAGTATGGCCCTAGAGGAATCACTAACATCAAAAGCTCAAAAAGTATTAAATACAGTTAAAAAAGGCTTAGCCTATGAAGATGAGATTGTATTTTCAATCAACAAGAGAGTCTTTGATAATAGCAAAGTAGAAAGCCATAGCGCTATTATACCAACTTATTTGCTGCCAAAAGGCTTAGATGGCGATGAAAAAATTGTATATGAAGCTGTAAAAAATCGTTTTATTATGCAGTTTATGCCTATAGCAGAACATGAAGAGGCTACTCTTGTCACTAAGGTAGATGTAGAAGAAGCAAAGGGTACATTCATCTCAAAAGGTCGAATTCAGCTTACAAAGGGTTGGAAAAAGGTAGAGGATATCCAGTCAAAGGACAAGACTTTACCAATGGCGGTAAAAGGCGACATCGTTCATACGATGAAAACAAAGATACAAGAGAAAAAAACCCTACCTCCAAAAAAACATACAGAAAAGACTCTTCTAAGAGTGATGGAGACTTGTGGAAAAAAATATAAGGATGGAGAACAGGATTCAGAAGAGGTACAAGCCATATTAAGCGGTTTTAGTATTGGAACGCCAGCAACTCGGGCAGAAACCATAAAAAAATTAGAGACGGTTGGATATATTGAGAGAAGTGGAAAAAATCTCACAGTAACAGATATGGGAAAAAGATTAGTAGAGATGTTTCCTGTTAAGGAATTACTCGATTTAGAGTATACAGGTAGATTGGAAAAATCATTATCTGAAATTGAAAAAGGGCAATTAAAAAAACAAGAATTTTTAAATGAAATCTTTATGTTTACTACATCAGCTGTAGATGTAATAAAAAAAGATGAATTTCACATTATTAATGAAATCAAGCCAAAGGATGAAAAAAAACACGAAAGTTTAGGAAAGTGCCCTCTATGTAAAAGTGATGTAATTGAAGGAACGAAAGGCTATGGATGTAGTAATTGGAAAGCAGGTTGTAAATTCGTAGTTTGGAAAAACGATAAATTTTTAGAGGCTCTAAAAGTAAGACCTACAAAAGAAGTTGTCATAAAACTATTAGAAGAAGGAAAAGTCTACGGTAATCACTTTATAAGCAAAAAAGGAAAACGCTTTACAGCTTATCTATATTATGAGAAAAATAAAGAAAATGATTACTTTAGTTGGAGAATGGAGTTTCCGAAGTAAGGTGGTAAGGTGGTAAGCTTCAAGGTGGTAAGCAAAACCCCTAAGCCATCAATGGTGGCTACTATGATTTTACTTACCACCTTACTACCTTATCACCTTACCACCTGCATTTTTAGAAAGGCGTTGATTAAATGAGTATACTTACGGCAGATAATTTATCGAAAAGTTATGGTGAAAAGGTGCTTTTTAAAAATATATCTTTTAGTATTGTAGATGAAAAGATTGGTCTTATTGGAATCAATGGTACTGGGAAATCTACTCTTTTAAAGATGATAGCGGGTATGGAACCTAGTGAAAGTGGGAATATTCAGATGACTAGCGGTATGAAAATTGAATATTTACCTCAAGATCCTGAATTTGATGAGGATTCCAGTATACTTGAACAAGTTTTTAAGGGTGATTCTAAAGTGTTGAGATTAATCAGAGATTATCAAAACGCTCTAGACGAGATAAGCAAAGAGCCTGAAAACGAAAAAATCCAAAGAAGGCTTTCTCAGCTTAGTAATGAAATGGATTCAAGTGATGCTTGGGGTATGGAAAATCAGATTAAAACTATTTTAACAAGATTGGGGATTCAGGATTATAGCAGGAAAATTAGTACCTTATCTGGCGGTCAAAAAAAGAGGGTGGCTTTAGCTAGTGCACTAGTGACTCCTTGTGATTTGCTCATACTAGACGAACCTACTAACCACTTAGATAATAAGATGATTGATTGGTTAGAAGGGCATATAAAGAGTAGGACTGGTTCTTTACTTATGATCACTCATGATCGGTATTTCTTAGACCGAGTCGTAACAAAGATTATGGAATTAGATAAGGGTCATCTATATATCTACGAAGGAAATTACACTCATCATATTGAGAAAAAGCTTGAAAGACAAGAGTTGGCAAGTTCTATGGAGCGAAAGAGGCAAAACCTTTATCGTCAAGAACTAGCCTGGATTAAGAGAGGTGCTAGAGCTCGAACTACAAAGCAAAAGGCTAGAATTCAGCGTTTTGAAGCAATAAAAGACGCTAAAGTGGATATAGAAGAAACCCAAATAGAGATTAGCAGCGTTCATTCTAGATTAGGTCAAAAGATTATTGAAATCGAGGATTTACACAAAAGCTTTGGAAACAAACATATTGTGGATGGGTTTTCTTATACCTTTCAAAAAGATGACCGAATAGGCGTCATCGGTGACAATGGAGCAGGTAAAACAACTCTATTAAATCTTATTATAGGAAAATTGAGTCCAGATCATGGGACAGTCACCTTAGGAGAAACGGTCAAATTGGCATACTTTTCTCAGCAAATAGAAGAAATGGATGAAACCCTTCGAGCAATTGAGTATATAAAGGAAACAGCAGAATTTGTGACTACTTCTGATGGCAATAAAATAAGTGCTTCTCAAATGATGGAAAAATTTCTCTTTCCTTCAGACCTGCAGTGGACGCCAATTTATAAGCTTTCAGGTGGAGAAAAGCGTAGGCTGTACCTTATGAAAATCCTTATAGACTCGCCTAATGTATTAGTACTAGATGAGCCTACAAACGATATTGACATCGACACTTTAAACGTATTAGAAGGGTATATTGACGATTTTAGAGGTCCTGTCATAACCGTATCTCATGATCGATACTTCTTAGACCGAATTTGTAATAAGATCTTCTATTTAGATGGAAAAGGAAAAATTACACAATATACTGGAAATTATTTTGATTATATAGAAGAAACCCGTAGTAATTGGAATAGTAATTCCTCCTTAGAAGCTACTGTAGAATCTTATATGGAAGAAAAAAGTAAAGCTTCTATTCTAGAATCAAAGAAAGAAAAAACCAAAACAAAATTATCTTACAATGAAAAAAGAGAATATGAAAGTATAGATGGCCAAATTGAATTACTAGAAGAAAGGCTTGACCGTATTTCCACAGAAATATCACTATGTGCTAGTGAATTTGAAAAACTTCAAGTATTAATGGAAGAAAAGGACAAAATAGAAGAAGAACTGCTGTATAAAATGGAAAGGCAAGAATACCTTAATCATTTAGTAGAGGAGTTTGGGAAGTAGTACGGTGCTCTCGAATTTTCTTGACAAGCCTTATCTTTGAATATATAATTTTAGGGTGAAACATTAAATAGAAAAATATGAAATATATTTATTAATAAATGTATTACCAGTAGGAGGTGTTCCAGATGAAACAGACTTATCAACCAAAGAAAAGAAAAAGATCTAGAGTCCATGGTTTTAGAAAGAGAATGGCTAGTAGTACAGGTCAAAATGTTCTTAGCAATAGACGAAGAAAAGGAAGAAAGCGATTATCAGCTTAAGGCCGCATATTGTGGCCTTTTTATCAACCTATAAAAGTAGGCGAACAAATGGGAAAGATTGAATCTTTTAGCAACAGAACATTTCAAAAAGTCTATAAGAAGGGTAAATCCTATGGCAATAAGTTGCTCATCATGTATTATGTAGAAAACAATTTAAACTGCAATAGACTAGGCATTACAGTCAGTAAGAAAAATGGCAATAGTGTAGTTCGACACCGAGTAAAAAGACTAATTAAAGAGAGTTACAGAATAAACGCCAAAAAATTTATAGCCGGATATGATATCATCTTTATTGCAAGGGTAGGCATAGAGTCTAGCTCTTTTTCTCAAGTAGAGAGTGCAGTAAAGCATCTCATGAAGAAAAATAATCTAGTGAAAAAGTGATCAAATGATTAAAAACATCTTCTTACTTGGTATAAGATTCTATCAAAAGTTTATATCACCTTTACTGCCAGGTAGGTGTAGGTTTTATCCTACATGTTCCCAGTATTGTTACGAAGCTTTTGATAAGTATGGTGCAGTAAAAGGTTTTTTCCTGTCCATAAACAGGTTGAGAAAATGTCATCCTTTTCATCCAGGTGGGTATGACCCCTTATTGTGAAAAGGTAATTTAGGGAGGAATATATGACCATATTATACGAGTTGTTTGGTAGTATGCTGTATTATATATATAACTTTGTGGGGGATTATGGTATAGCCATTATTCTATTTTCTCTTATTGCAAAATTAATATTATTACCTATTAATATCAAACAAACAAAATCTATGCAGGCAACAAATAAGGTTCAACCTGAAATTCAAAAAATACAAAAAAAATATAAAGATAATCCAGAAAAGCTTAATGAAGAAACCATGAAATTGTATAGAGAGCACAATATTAATCCTGTGGGAGGGTGCTTACCTCTTCTCATTCAATTTCCTATTATAATCGGTCTGTATAGGGTATTACAACAACCTCAAATCTATGTATTTGGCTCTCAAGAAGCATATGATGCTATTGATAAAGCTTTTTTGTGGCTACCTAGTTTAGGACAACCAGATCCACTTCACATACTTCCAATTCTTGCAGCAGTAACTACCTACCTGTATATGAGTACTTCTCAAACTCCAGGTGGTAATGAACAAGCTCAACAAATGAACCAGTCCATGAAAATTATGTCACCACTTTTAATTGGCTTTATGGCGTGGACATTTCCATCTGGTTTAGCATTGTACTGGGTTATTCAAAATATATTCACCTTTGTACAACAAATTTTTATGAGATCACTTTTTACCCAAGAGGGAGGTAAATAGCTTATGAAAGCTGTAGTTGCAACTGGAAAGACAGTAGAAGAGGCTATTGAGAGGGCAGTTAAAGAATTAAATACAACTAAAGATAAAGTTGAAACAAAAGTTTTAGAACTTCCTAGCAGTGGATTTATGAGCTTATTTCGAAGTAAGCTTGCAAAAGTAGAAGTAACTTTACAGCTTGACTTGTGTGATATTGCCGCAGATTTCTTAAAGGAAGTTTGCCATGCTATGAATATTGATGCCCATATTGAGGCAAAATTAGAAGATAATGTCCTATTTGTTGAGTTAAAAGGCGATAGCATGGGCGTTTTAATCGGTCGAAGAGGACAAACATTAGATTCTCTACAGTATTTGACTAGTTTAGTGGTTAATAAGGAATCTGAACAGTATATTAGAGTGAACTTAGATACTGAGAATTATCGCAAAAAGAGAGAAGTCACACTAATAGAATTAGCAGGAAAGCTGGCACACAAAGTAGAAAAAACTCGTAGAAAAATCGAATTAGAACCTATGAACCCTTATGAGAGGCGAATCATTCATTCGACTCTTCAGAAAAACAAGAATGTACATACGTACAGTCAAGGGGAAGAGCCCTTTAGGAAAGTTGTCATAGATGTAAAAAAGACCAGTTAAAGCTGGTCTTTTTCCGTGAACTAACGAGTCGAGCAAAACCAATAAGAAAGCGCCTCAGCGCTTTAGTCAACAACCCTGACAGGGGTAACACCATTTAATTTATCTCGCCTTTCGGGCATAATAAATTAGGTATTACTATCAAGTAACCAGCTATCAGTCACCAGCATCTTGGATCTAGGATTGGCAGGTCAAGATTTTTCGCTGCGCTCAGGATGACTTAAGTAATAGTTGGATTAAAAAGAAGCACTTTTTTATCAAATAAAATAAAGATTACATGTTAAACTAAATAAATAAGTATATAAGTACGAGGTGACAAAATTTGAATAGTTATGTTACAGATACAGTTGCTGCTATTTCAACACCTGTAGGTTTTTCTGGCATAGGAATTGTCCGAATGACAGGAAGCCAGGCTTTTCATATAATAAATAAAGTATTCAAGCCAAAAGGAAAAAGTTTTGAAGAATACGACGATAAAAAAATTATTTACGGTCATATTATAGATCCAAAAGATGAAAGAATAGTTGATGAGGTTCTTGTATCTAAAATGATTGGTCCAAATACCTATACAAGAGAAGATATTGTAGAAATCAATTGCCATGGAGGAATTGTACCCGTTCGAAACATCTTAAATTTGCTCGTAGAAAATGGCGCAAATATAGCTGGCCCTGGAGAGTTTACAAAGAGAGCATTTATGAATGGACGTATTGACTTAACCCAAGCAGAAGCGATTATCGATATTATTAACGCAAAGACCAATAAGAGTTTAGATATTTCTATGAAACAATTAGAAGGAAGCTTATCAAAAAAAATAAGTGAGATAAGACAATTGCTCATTAAAATGTTAGCTCACTTAGAGGCTACTATAGATTATCCAGAGTATGATATAGAGGATATGTCCTATGACGAGATATTACAAAACACAAGAGAAGCTCATGACATGGTTCAAAACTTACTTTATCATTCTCAAAATGGACGGTTGATACGAGAAGGTGTAAATACTGCCATAATCGGGAAACCTAATGTAGGAAAATCTTCCTTACTCAATTCTTTACTAGGAGAAAAGAGGGCTATTGTAACGGAGATTCCAGGTACCACTAGGGACACTATCGAAGAATATATTACTATTGAAGGAATTCCCTTTAAGATTATAGATACAGCAGGTGTAAGAGAGACAGAAAATATCATTGAAAAAATAGGCATTGAGAAGTCCGTTGAAATATTAGAAAGAAGCGATTTGATATTACTTATACTTGATGGAAGCCAGCCTTTAGATGAAGAAGATTTCGAATTATTAAAATTAATTCAAGCTCGAAATTCTCTGCTGATACTAAATAAGCTAGACAAAGAAACGACAATAAAGCCTGAAGACCTTTTGAAATATGAAAAAGAAATTGTTCAAATTTCGGCTGTAGAGGAAATTGGATTAGAGGAACTAAAGAAAAAGATGTTAGATAAAGTTAGCGCTGAAGGATTTGAATTAGAATCTTTTGAGATTGTCACAAATATCAGGCATATTCATCTATTAGAAGAGTCTCTAAAAAGTCTAAAAAGTGCGATTGGTACTATAGAAGCTTCTATGCCTTTAGAAATCGTATCTACTGATATAACAGAAGCTCTTAATCTCCTTGGCGAAATTACAGGAGATACAATACATGAGCAACTAATGCATGAAATTTTCAGTAATTTTTGTATAGGAAAGTAGGAAGAACATGAGTTACAATGGAGGACAATATGAAGTAATAGTAGTAGGTGGAGGCCATGCAGGCTGTGAAGCTGCACTTGCTAGTGCAAGAATGGGTCTGAAAACTCTATTATTAACTATGAATATAGATTCGATTGCTATGATGCCATGTAATCCCAATATTGGGGGAACAGGTAAAGGGCATTTAGTACGAGAAATAGATGCATTAGGTGGAGAGATGGGCAAGAATATTGATAAAACCATGATTCAATGTCGTATGCTCAATACATCTAAGGGTCCAGCAGTTCACTCTCTTAGAGCTCAAGCAGATAAACATAAATATCAGTTAGAAATGAAAAAGACTGTAGAGGCTCAGGAGAATCTTGTGTTGAAACAACACGAAGTCGTTGATTTAATTGTGGAAGACAAAAAAATAAGCGGTGTTAAGACCAAAACAGGTGCTATTTTTAGTAGCCCCACAGTGATCCTTACTACAGGCACCTATATGGACTCTCAAATTATTATTGGGGATATTAGTTATAGTGGAGGGCCAAATGGATTATTTCCATCTATTGGTTTATCTGAGAAGTTGAAGGATTTAGATATTGATATTATGAGGTTTAAAACAGGTACTCCTGCTCGAATCGATAAAAACACGGTGGATTTTGATAAAATGCAGATTCAAAATGGTGATGAAGTAATCGTACCATTTTCTTTTGAAACGGAAAAAATCGATATTGAGCAAGTTCCCGTCTATTTAACTTATACGAATGAAAAAACGCATCAAGTCATTCGAGATAATTTACACAGATCTCCCCTATTTAGCGGAAATATAAAGGGGGTTGGAGCTAGGTACTGTCCTTCGATAGAAGATAAAATTGTTCGTTTTGCAGATAAGCCTAAGCATCAAGTTTTTGTAGAACCAGAAGGACTTGATACAAATGAAATGTACGTACAAGGCATGTCTTCTAGCTTGCCTGAAGAAGTTCAATTAGAGGTCCTTAAGACCATAGAGGGATTAGAGCGTGCAGAGGTGGTTCGATCTGCTTATGCAATAGAATACGATAATATTGACCCTATGCAATTAGATGCTTCCTTAGAATGTAAGGCCATAGAAGGTCTTTTCTTTGCTGGTCAGGTAAATGGCACTTCAGGTTATGAAGAAGCAGGCGCCCAAGGGATTATTGCAGGAATCAATGCTGCTAGAAAAGTACAGAGAAAAGATCCTCTTATAATAGATCGTTCAGAAGGCTATATTGGCGTACTAATTGACGATATTGTTACAAAAGGTACCAATGAACCCTACCGTATGATGACCTCTCGAAGTGAATACCGACTACTTCTGAGACAAGATAATGCAGATATTCGATTGACAGAGAAAGGTTATGAAGTAGGTCTTATAAGTGAAGAAAGATACAAGAGATTTAAAGACAAATACAAGGGAATACATGATGAAATTGAAAGATTAAATAAAGTGATTGTAAAGCCAGATGCGAAGACAAATGAATATCTTGAAAGCATCAAGAGTACCCCTTTAAAAAGCGGTATTAGGCTTATTGAACTGTTAAAGAGACCTGAGATACGATATGAACACTGTCATGTGGTTGACCCTGATAGACCTGATTTGCCTAAATCTATTACAGATGAAGTAGAAATCCAGATAAAATACGAAGGCTATATTAACAAACAAATGCTACAAGTGGAGCAACACAAAAAACTGGAAAAGAGAAAGTTGCCAGATGATATCGATTATTTATCTATAAAGGGACTTCGATTAGAAGCTCAGCAAAAATTGGATAAGATAAAACCAACTTCCCTAGGACAGGCCAGCAGAATATCAGGAGTATCCCCTGCTGATATTTCAGTGTTGATGGTTTATTTAGAACAATTTAGAAGAAGAGCATAGGTGATTTATAATGGGAGAAAAAAACGTACTTATTAGTACTTTAAACCAACTAAATATTCAAATAAAGGATGAGCAAGCAGATGCGCTCTTATCCTTTATGGATATTTTACTAGAGGCAAACAAACACATTAATTTGACGTCTATTACAGAGCCTGAAGATTTTATTTTAAAACATATTGTAGATTCTTTGATTATGCTCTCTAGAGATTATGTTAAGGAAGGTATTAAAGTGTTGGATCTAGGAACAGGAGGCGGATTTCCTGGTATTCCATTAAAGATTTTATACCCCGAAATTCAAATTACTTTAGTAGATTCTGTAGGCAAAAAACTAAAGTTTATTGACGATGCAGCTAGGAATTTAGGTATAAAAGTAGAATTAGTGCATGAAAGAGCTGAAAATTTAGGAAAAAATAAAAAATATAGAGAAAAATATGATATAGTTATATCAAGAGCTGTTGCAAATATGCAGACTTTGTCGGAACTGTGTTTACCTTTAGTAAAGGTAGATGGTCTCATGATTGCATCCAAGGGTCCAAAATACAATGAAGAATTAGATGCAGCAAAAAACGCTATGAAAATTTTAGGTGGACAAGTGAAATCTATAGAAGATTGTACTATTCCTATTGCAGAGTTAGAAAGACATGTTATTGTCATCCAAAAAACAAATGCTACGCCAGCAGCATATCCTAGGAAGCCTGGAATGCCAAATAAAAACCCTTTGTAGTGGAGGATGTATATGGAAAGTAAAAAATTGAATATTCAGTATATACCCGTTGAATTTATTAAGCCAAACCCTTATCAACCTAGGACAAAGTTTGCAAAAGGTGCTTTAGAGGATTTGGCTAATTCCATAAAGGAATACGGTGTACTACAACCTATTAATGTGAGGAAATTCAACGAAAATTCCTATGAATTGATCTCAGGGGAAAGAAGATTAAGAGCATCTAAACTAGCAGGGTTAACTGAGATACCAGCTATTATCAGTGAAGTAATAGAAGTAGATTCTGCTGTAATGGCATTAATTGAAAACATTCAAAGAGAAAATTTAAACTACATAGAAGAAGCAGAGAGCTATAATCAATTAATGTCTAGACACAATTTAACTCAAGATCAAATTGCTCAAAAAGTTGGTAAAAATCAATCTACAGTAGCAAATAAGCTTCGCCTTTTAAGATTAAACCATGATGTAAGAAGAGAATTACTAGAGAATAATCTTTCAGAAAGGCATGCAAGAGCACTACTTCGACTACCAGAAGAAGATTTGCAAAAGGAAGCCCTCCAAGCAATCATAAGTAAAAAACTTAATGTAAAGAAATCTGAAGATCTTATAGAAAAAATACGGGATAATGTACTCAACAATAATCACGAAGAAAAACTCACCAAAAACTCCAGGTCCCGCATTAAAAGTTTCATTAATATGAGAATATATCTAAATACCATAAAAAACGCCTATAATGAAATCTTAAAGACTGGAATACAAGCAGATTACAAAGAAAAAGATATGGGCGATAAAATAGAGATTAAAATAACCATAAATAAGAAATAAGTGAGAAATAAATGAGAAGGATGCCTTAGGGCATCTTTTTTTTAACTAGCAAGGTTCTACTTTGGGACTAAGCTATTATTTAAATCCTCTTTATATGTAATTGAATCTTTGACGTGTAAAATTTGACCCCACCACTGATGGCTGAAGACTGGCCACTGGTGGCTAACGCGCCGCAGGCGCTCTTCTTATTTAATAGGAAAGCCCTACTTTTAACCTTAACTTCTAGCTCAGTCATCCTGAGTGTAAGCGAAGGATTTTGACCCAAAAGGAATACCCAAATGCTAGTGACTAAAGGCTAATGACTAGCGACTAAAGTGCCAAAGGCACTTTCTTGTCGTATTTTGTCTTTGTATTTAAGTTGTAAAGCATAAAGAGCATACAAAAAAGATATATTTGTGTGCTAATCTATATTTGGAGGTGAGGGGGATGGCATTTAAGCTTCTTTTAGTGGAAGACGATCCAGAGATGAGAGAAATTATTTCAGATTTTTTCACAGAAAAAAGTGGTGGAGCTTTTATTATAAGTATGGCTAAAACTGGAGAAGAGGGTCAACAAAAATATGCTGAGGATGAGTATGACTTGGTGCTTTTAGATGTAATGCTTCCAGAGGTAGATGGATTTACAATTTGTCGAGAACTTAGAAAAACCAGTGATGTACCTATTATCTTTATTACAGCAAGACACAGTGAAGAGGATCGATTACATGGTTATAGGCTTGGATGTGATGACTATGTTATTAAGCCCTTTTCTTTGGCAGAGCTTTATGCTAAAGTAACGGCTTTGTTAAAACGTGCAAAAGGCATGATAAGGGCTGAAGTGATGGTGGTTGGTAGTATAAAATTAGACCCATATAGATGCATCATTATAGTAAATGAAGAAGAAGTAGAATTAGCACCTATAGAGTTTGCTATTCTAAAAATACTTATGGACAATCCTGGTCAAGTGATGAGTCGAGATATATTTCTTACTAGGATTTGGGGATATGATTTTGATGGGAATGATAGGGTCGTAGATAACCACATAAAAAAGCTACGGCAAGCATTAGGTGATGCCTCTTCACAAATTAAGACAGTGTTTAAAAAAGGCTATAAATTGGAGGGAAAGTAATGGGAAAGAAGAAAGTAAAGAGCATAATTTACTTGCGTGTTTTTAGTGTGTTTTTAGCTACTTATCTGCTACTAATGATAAGTTTTAGCGTGTACTTTATATCTGAAGAAAGAAAAGCTGCTGCAACAGAGCTTCAGATAGATACCTTTTACTTTAATAATAGTCTCGAGGAGGTTTTTCAAGAGTATTTAGATGAAGAGAAGGAGTTAATAAATCTATCAAAAGTAAAAAATGAGTTATTACAAGAGACTTACCTTTTGAACAATATGGATTATGAAGTAGCAATATTTACAAGTGATTATAAACTTATCTTCAATACGAACAAGTACTGGCAGTGTCAGTATACAGAATATACAGATGGAAATAAGTACTATACAGGATATGGCTATTTAAATCCAGAGGATTGGTTTAGTGAAGAAAAGATAAAGGAGATTGAAGGATATTTATATGTAGAACCACAGCCTAAAAAAATAGGAGACCTTGCACACTATACAGTAGACTTGAAAGGCTTTTGGATAGATGATGATATGATTATTCCTAAAAAAATCACTGTTAATCCTATGTATGCTGACGGATTTGATGAAGAAGGGTATGTAAGTTCAAGTAGTGGTATTCATACAGATAAAGTGGTCTATGAATCAAATTATGAAAATACAAGGAATTTGCCTTATGTTGAAAGTGGAGGCATTGTCACACATAGTCGTAATAATCCCAATAATGAAAAAAGAAACGAGCTCCGTCAAATGGTAGTAGAAGAATCTAATTTAAAAGATGCTGTTGATGAATATAATGACCCAGAAAATCTATCTAAAAGAAATCTATCTCAAAGAATTGAATTACTGACTTATCGCTACTACTTAGCAATGCCTTATCAGACTGGAGTTAGGATAGATGATGGTCAAGCCATAAGCGACTTTTGGACAGTAGTAGGACGGGATATCAATATTGGGGAACGCTGTCTCCCAAGCTTAGTGTTTGTCTGGATTTCTTGTTTCTTTACATTTAATATTGCAGCCTTTATACTTGCAAAACAAACTTTTAAAACCTATAAACAACAAGAAAAATTAGAAAATCACCGAAAAGAAATGACTAATGCCCTAGCTCATGATCTAAAAACTCCTTTAAGTATTATTGCTGGATATGCGGAGAATTTACAAGCAAATGTCCATACAGAGAAAAGAGAACATTATGCCAATCATATTCAGACAAATGTCACTCGTATGGATCAAATCATTCATAATATGCTTGAGTTAACCAGATTAGAGACAGATTCCCTTAAAGTAAATTTCGAAGATGTGGCACTTACAGACATATGTGAAACAATTATTGAGCGCTATAAACCAATCTGGGAAGAAAAAGAAATAACTGTCTCTTTAGACGGTGAAGCTGTAATCAAGGCGGATCAATCTTTGATGCTAAGAGTTATAGATAACTTTTTTGTCAATGCCATTGATAATACACCTACAGGAGGCAAGATCATCATAAGAATAGTAGAGGATGCATTAGAAGTATATAATAGTGGTAGCTTTATACCTGAAAATATAATAGAGGAAATATGGTTACCGTTTAAGAAAGGTGATGCAGCCCGAAGCCTTTCTAAAGGTACCGGTCTAGGCTTAGCTATTTCAGGTAGGATTTTACAAATACACGGTTTTTCTTATGGAGCTAGAAACAGTGAAAGAGGCGTTATATTTTGGTTTAAATTTAATAACACAAGTAGATAGTAATTAAAAATACACTCCTTGAGGCATCACATTGCGATAAACCAGTATCACAATGTGATGTCTTTATATATTAGAAAAATCCTTGCCTCTAGCTGCTGCTTTTGTCATTCTGAGCGCAAGCGAAGAATCTTAGACCTAAGAGGAATACATGCAAGCCAGTGACTAGGGTCTAATGTTTAAGGACTGAAAGTACGCAAGCACCTTTTTTCCAATTCATGAAAGTATACAAAACTTCCTTTAATATAAATTACATTAATGTTAAAATGATACTATATCGACAAAAGGAGACTGAAGATGACAAAGGTAGTTTCAATATATAACCAAAAAGGTGGAGTTGGAAAGACGACTACTAATATCAACCTAAGTGCCTATGTAAGTTTATTAGGTTATAAAGTGCTGGTCATTGATGCAGATCCACAGGGAAATACAACTAGTGGCTTTGGCTTTGAAAAGGATAATTTAGAAAACACATTATACGATGGCATGGTTAATAATATTTCTATGGAAGATATTATTTTAAAAACGAGATATGAAAATTTGGATTTAGTACCTTCTGATGCCAATTTAGCAGGGGCAGAAATCGAAATCAACCAAGATAGTAAAAAAGAGCTTAGGATAAGAAAACTTATAGACCAATTAAATGAAAAGTACGATTACATATTTATTGATTGTCCTCCTTCTTTAGGTTTAATTTCAATTAATGCTTTAACTGCTTCTCATTCCGTACTCATACCTATTCAATGTGAGTACTATGCTATAGAAGGAGTAAGTCAGCTTGTAAAGACGATTGATTTAGTGAGGAGAGGACTCCAAATCCCCTTAGAAATTGAAGGTATTGTGCTAACTATGTACGATGGCAGAACAAACTTATCCTTGCAAGTAGCTGAGGAGGTACGCAAATTTTTTAAGGATAAAGTTTTTGAAACCATGATTCCTCGAAATGTAAGATTAGCAGAGGCTCCAAGCTATGGAGAAACCATTGAAGAATATGATTCTAGTTCTAAAGGTGCTATCGCTTATAAAGAATTAGCAGAGGAGTTTATTAAGAAAGGAAAGGATTCTGGTGAATAATACAAAAAAAGGATTAGGAAAAGGATTAGGTGCGTTAATACCTCAATTAGAGCAAGCACCAGACTCTGGAGTTCTTGAGATTCGTATTCAAGAGATTATCCCCAATAAAAATCAGCCTCGAAAAGAATTCGATGAAGAAAAACTACAGGAATTATCTCATTCTATCTCTCAACACGGAGTAATTCAACCTATTCTTGTATCTAAAGTCCAAAATGGATACGAGATTATTGCTGGAGAAAGAAGATGGAGAGCTGCCATGAAGGCAGGTATAAAGAAGATACCTGTAATCTTAAAAGAATTGTCTGATGAAGAAAAAATGGAAGTAGCATTGATTGAAAATCTTCAGCGGGAAGATTTAAATAATTTAGAAGAAGCACAAGCCTATAAAGAGATTATGGAAAAATATGAGCTAACCCAAAGCCAATTAGCTGAAAAACTTGGGAAAAGCCGAGTAGCTATTGCAAACACATTGAGATTACTGCATCTGCCTGAAAAAATTCAAGATATGATAAAAGAAAATACCCTAACAGCAGGTCATGGTAGAGCTGTATTGTCCGTTCCAGAAAATCTACAAGAGAAATTAGCTCAAAAAATAGTTGAAGATAACTTGTCTGTTAGAGAAGCTGAAAAGATTGCTCAAACTCTAAAAGAAAAAGAGGAATTGAAAGACCCTCAAGATCATCCTAAAGTAAAAGATGAGGGAAGTGATCAAGATTACATACTTGATCTCCAAGAAAGAGTCCAAAGACATATGGGAACAAAAGTAAAAATTAAATATAAGAATTCAAAAGGAAAAATCGAAATTGATTACTATAGCGATGACGATTTAGAGCGTATCATAAGACAATTAATCGAATAATGTAGAAGGATGTTTCACGTGAAACATCTTTGTGGAAAGCGGAAAGTGGAATGCTGAAGGGAAAAACACTACTCTCCTTTAGGTGAGCAATCTAGATCTCAGACTGCTATTTTGTCATCCTGAGGCTTTAGTCGAAGGATCTTATACTAAGCCATCCGAAGGTGGCAAAACTTCAGCTATCAAAATAACGCGGGAATTCTAAAAACACTCGACATACAAATCGAACTTAACATGAAATATAAGGTAATACTGGAGGAATTAGATGAAAACAGTTTGGAATGATGTACTAAAATATGCGACAATAGGGAATATTTTACATTTGGGAATATGCCTTATTTACTCGCTTATTTCTAATAAAAACATTACTGTATCTATTAGTTTTACTATATTAATTTTGGCTATGTACTTTGTATTAGCACTAAAGTATTCTATAAGTGGAGAAAAAAAGAGAGAAATCAGTGTTCTCCAATTAAGCATTGTTACAACTCTTCCAATCATACTATTTTTAATAGCTGGGCAAATACTTGAGAGCATACAAGAATTAAGTAGTATCCAAAATTATTCTCTGTTTTATATAATAGGGGCACCAACATTGTTTTGGAATAAGCCATTTGAATCGATTATGACTTTGTTTGAAAAAAGCAGTGTTTATATACAAATGGATATTAATGTAGCTGTAGTCATACTAGTCTTGCTTATAGGAGGATATTTAGGTTCTTTTATAAAAAAATCGAAAGAATCTAAAAACAGTCAATAGAAATTTGGGATAAAAAAGAAAAAACACCTCATACTAATTGTGGAGGTGTTTTTATTTTGATTGTAGCCTTAGATAATAAATATGGAGAATTAGCCAATAGCCTGAGAAGGATGAATTATAAAGTTGTTTCTTTGTACTCAAAAGAGAGAGTCGATGGTGTTTTGTATCATAGTACTTATGATAGCGACTTTTTAAATGGTGTAAATAATAGTATGATGAATAGTACTAGCAATCATGGGGTATTGATTATAGATATAAAAGACAAAACGCCTGAAGACATTGATAATATATTGAGAAAGAGGCTTTATACATCGTTGTTTTGAATAAGGTAGTAAGGTGGTAAGGTGGTAAGGAGAACCCTTAAATAGAGACGAATTATAATGCTAGGGTCTAATCTACTCGCCTTCGGGCGAGTTTTGAGCTTTCCACATTCCGCTTTCTGCAAACCTGCATTACCATATACTTATAATTAACTTCTTTATCATTTCATTATAACAATTTTCCTTTTCTCCGACATCCTTCGGTATTCATCAACAAATTAATGTGATATAATGTTCGAAATAGCAGATTGGTTCGTAGTGCTGAGGTAATCTGCGAATATATTTCACGGAGGGAAACATGTCTTGGCTTGATTTGTTGATTGTTTTTGTATTTGTTTTTAGCATATTATCAGGGATTCGCAAAGGATTGGTTTTTTCTTTGGCGGCCTTGTTTTCTTTCGTTATTTCATTTATGACTGCAAATGCTTATTATGAAAGATTAGGAGAGTTTTTGATTTCTAATACTAAAATATTAGAAGAAATTAAATCCCTAATTCCTATAGGCATTCAAAACAGCATAAACAATGGTGCATCTATCGAAAACTTACCTAATGGTGCCCATTCCTATATAACTCAATTATTCACAGGGGGAGATCTTCCCTTTATGGATGAATTTCTAAATGCAATAGCAAAAGGAATTGTACATATTATTAGCTTTCTGTTAATTTTTTTCATCATTAGAATAATACTGTCCATTTTCGTCAGGGGTATCAACTCTGTTTTTAAATTACCTATATTAAATTTCTTCAATAAAATAGGCGGTGGCGTTATTGGACTTATTAGAGGTATTGTATCGAATATAGTGATTGTGAGTATCCTCTACACCATTGCGATGTTAGGTATTAAAGGTGATTTAGTCAACGAAATCAACAATTCTATTTTAGCCTCCTATTTCTATATAGGCTATTTATTTTACTGATAAGAAAGGGGAAATCACATTGGACAAGAATTACGAATTAAATACTATAGTACAAACCAAGAAGAAACATCCATGTGGTAGCGATACTTGGAAAATCATTCGATTAGGCATGGATATAAAGATAAAATGTGAAGGCTGCGGGAGAATCGTTATGTTGCCAAGAGATAAATTTGAGAAGAGAATCAAAAAAATACTCTAACCTATCTAAAATAATACTTGTACTATAATAAGATTTGTGATATATTTTAAAATAATGTGTGAATAAGACACACATTTTTTCCTTGCTCTTTTTTATAAAGGGCCATAGTCCATGGGGAGGTGAATAGACATGAAAAAATATGAAACAATGTTTGTGCTTAAAACAGATTTAGCAGAAGACGCAATTAAAGGCATTATCGAAAGAGTAAAAGCAGCAATTGAAAAAGCTGGCGAAGTTGAATCAATCGAAGAATGGGGCAAAAGAAAATTAGCTTATTTAATCGATAAAAAGTATACTGAAGGATACTACGTTCTAATTAACTTTAGTGCAGAAAGTAAAGTATTACCAGAATTAGAGCATAACTTCAAAATTAACGAAAATTTCATACGCCACATGATCATAAATAAAGAAAATTAATTGGGTGATGGAAGATGAATAAAGTAGTTTTAATAGGAAGATTAACGAGAGATCCAGAACTTCGATATACAGGTCAAGGAACCCCAGTAGCGAGTTTTTCTATAGCAGTGAATAGAAGAAAACAAAAAGATAAGCCACAAGAAGCGGATTTTATAAACTGCGTAGCCTGGGGAATAACGGGTGAAAACTTATCAAAATATCAATCTAAGGGTAGCCAAATAGCGGTACAGGGCAGAATACAAACCCGTAATTATGAAAACAAAGAAGGTAAAAGGGTTTATGTTACTGAAGTAGTAGCCGAAGAAATTGAATTTTTAGGTTCGAAAAGAGAAAATCAATCGAATAATGAATTTAATCAAGATTTTGGTGTTCCATTAGATGATTTTCATCCTATTGAAGAAGATGATGATGATCTTCCATTCTAGAAAGAAGGAGGGAGAACAATGGCAAAACCTTTTAGAAGAGGCAAGAAAAAAGTTTGTCACTTTTGTGAAAACAAATCAAGCCAAATTGATTATAAAGATATAAAAACTTTAAGCAAATACGTTACTGAAAGAGGTAAAATCTTACCTAGAAGAGTAAGCGGAAATTGTGCAAAACATCAAAGAGAAGTAACTGTACAAATTAAAAGAGCTAGAACAGTTGCATTATTACCATATACAGCAGAATAAAGATTATAATGGTTCCTTGTGGAGCCATTTTTTATAATCTAAGCATATAGATTATAAAAAATGGATTCAGTATAAAATCGACAGTTTTGAGGAAGACATTTTGTCTTTAGGGTGGTGAGTAAATGAAGAGTCATAAATTTAAGAAGTTCATTATGCCAAATCAGGATATATACTTATGGATTATTGGCATACTTGCTGTAATTATGTTTAAATATAATATAATAATATCTATTGTAACAGCACTTTTTTTGGTGTTTCTTATTTATTACAAGACGGTAAGTACTAGTAGAAGTAAAGAAAATTGGAAGGAAATGATCGAAAATCTTGCACTAGATATTGATGCCGCAACTCAAAATATCTTATTAGATTTGCCTTTTCCATTGCTCATTGTTAAAAATGAGGGTGAAATTGTATGGTATAATGCTCACTTTAGCAGTATTTGCAAAGTGGAAAATCTAATTTCTATGAAGTTTCCCGATTTACTTCCTAATATAGATTTAAAAAAAATAAAAGAAGGGCTTGAAAATAAGAAGCCCATTTCATATGCTTTAGAAGGGAAAACCTATAAAGTATTTCTAAATGCAGTAGAGAATATTAATAATGAAGATATTACGATGTTATACTGGCTAGATATAACAGAACAAGAAGAGGTAAAACAAAATTACATAAATCAAAAACCTTTAATGGCATATATTCAAATTGATAATTTTGATGAGATCCTTCAGGATGCAAGTGAAAGCTATAGACCTCTTATTAGCGCGATTATTGATCGGAAAATCAATTCATGGGCAAATGAAATGAATGCTTTTTTAAAAAAGTATGATACGGATAAATATTTGATGGTATTTGAAAAAAAACACTTATATTTAATGGAAGAAAAAAGATTTCACGTACTTGATATTATTAGAGAAACTCAAAGTGGAAACAATATGCCTATAACCTTAAGTATAGGTATAGGTCACTCTAGACAAGCTACTTCTTTTCTAGAAAACCAAAAATTATCAAAATCTGCATTAGATATCGCTTTGGCAAGAGGTGGAGATCAAGCTGTAATAAAAAAAGATGAAAAAATATCTTATTATGGAGGAAAATCTCAGGCAGTAGAAAAGAGAACAAAGGTTAAAGCACGTGTAAAAGCTCACGGTATTAAAGACCTTATTCAAAATGCTGACAAGGTATATATAGTTGGTCACGAAGTTCCAGACATTGATTGTCTGGGAGCCGCTCTTGGGATTTATCGATGTAGTAGATTCTTAGAAAAGGATGCCTATATTGTATTAAACAAAAGCAATCCGTCAATAGATGTCTTGTATGATAGCCTTATAGATGAAGGCTATAAAGACTTATTTGTGACTAGTGAATACGCCAATAAAAATATCACAAGTGAGAGTTTAGTTATTGTCGTGGATGTTCATAGAAAAAGTTTACTAGAAGATGAATCCATACTAGAGAAGACGGATAAAATCATTGTCGTGGATCATCATAGAAGAGGTGCAGACTTTATTGAAAATGCCATCCTTATATATTTAGAACCTTATGCTTCTTCTACATGCGAATTAGTTACAGAAATCGTAGAGTATATGGACGATGATATTAAATTGGAAGAAATAGAGGCTTCTGCGTTGCTTGCAGGAATATATATGGACACAAAAGATTTTTCTTTTAGAACAGGAGTTAGAACCTTCGAGGCTGCTTCTTATTTAAAAAGGAAGGGCGCAGACATTAACAGATGTAAATTCCTACTTAAAGATGATAAAGATGTATTTGTAGCTAAAATTGAGGCTATAAAAGCTGCAGAAATAACGAAAGATAATATGGCTATTTCTGTTATTCAAAATTCGACGGATAAGGTTAAGCTAATAGTAGCTCAAGCAGCAGATGAACTGCTCAATCTTCAAGGTGTGGATGCGTCTTTTGTTATGGCGCAGGATCAAAATGAAGTAATCATTAGCGGAAGATCATTAGGTGATGTTAGTGTACAGTTGATCCTTGAAAAACTGGGCGGAGGAGGCCATTTGAGCATCGCAGGTGCTCAATTATCAGATGTAAACATAATGGAAGCAAAGGAATTACTAAAAAAAGCAATTAAAGAATACAAAGAGGAAGGTGTTAATACATGAAAGTAATCTTATTAGAAGATGTAAATGGATTAGGAAAAAAGGGCGAAATTGTCAATGCAAAAGATGGATATGTGAGAAACTTTTTATTTCCCAAAAATTTAGCTATTGAAGCTACTAAAGATAATATAAAGAAAAATGAAGAGATGCAAAAGGAAAAAGAGGCACAAAAGAAAAAAGAAATAGAAGAAGCTAAAGTGTTAGCGGAGAAAATCTCTAATACTACCTTGACAATGAAATCAAAAGCTTCCGAAGAAGGAAAATTATTCGGTTCCATTACAAGCAAGGATATTGCTATGGCCTTAAGGGACATGGAAAAAATCGAAATAGACAAGAGAAAAATTGAACTAGCAGAACCTATACGAAACATTGGCCATATTGAAGTTAAAATTAAAATTTTACCTCAAATATATGGTAATTTGAACATTGATGTAAAAGCATTATAGAAAATTTCTTCTTATAAGTCATCTTTTTGTGTAGAGATGGCTTCATTCGTTGGATAAAAAACTTGTAAGCTGAAAGCTGAATTCTCTATATAGTAGGGTGAAAGAAAGATAGAATGACCCAGCAGAGAGCTGGGTCAGAGTAGCATATAGACGACTGTTTAACGATAGTTAAAAAGGGAGGAAGTATCATGGACTTAAAAGCGAAAGTTCCACCGTATAATATAGAAGCTGAACAGTCTGTTCTTGGGTCCATGCTCTTAAGTAAGGACGCCATATTGACGGCTACAGAGATTATTCAAGATTCTAAGGAATTTTATAATCCTCAGCATCAACAGATTTTTTCAGCTATCGTAGAATTGTTTAAAGAGAATAAGCCTGTAGATTTAATTACTTTATCCAGTAAATTAAAGGATTCAAATACTCTAGAGAGAGTAGGCGGAAGTAGTTATCTAACGGAATTAGTTGGTTTAGTACCTTCTTATACAAATATAAAATACTACTGCAATATTGTCCAAGAAAAGGCTCTCCTTAGAGAACTTATTAATGCATCAACAGATTTAATGAATGAATGTTATGAACCTTCTAAGGAGCCCGAACAGATATTAGAAACTGCTGAAAAGAGGATTTTTGATATTTCTCAAAGAAAGTCCACAGGTGACTTTATTCACATTCAACAGGCCTTAGTTTCTACTTTAGAAAAAATTGAAGAAGTTCAAAAAAACAGCAGTAATATTACAGGAGTATCAACGGGGTTTCGTGATATAGACAATATTACAGCAGGTTTGCAAAGATCGGATCTTATCTTGATTGCCGCTAGACCTTCTATGGGGAAGACGGCCTTTGCTTTGAATATTGCTCAAAATGCAGCAGTAAAGGGTGGAAAATCTGTGGCCCTATTTAGTCTAGAAATGTCTAAGGAACTATTAACTCAACGTCTTTTGTGTAGTGAAGCTCATATAGATAGTCAGAAGCTCCGAACGGGGAATTTAGATGAAAAAGATTGGGAAAAACTAGCTTATGCCAGCTCTAATTTATCAAAAAGCAAAATATTTATCGATGATACTGCAGGAGTAGGTATAATGGAGATGCGCTCTAAGTGTAGGCGGTTAAAAATTGAGTACGGCTTAGATCTTATTATGATCGATTATCTTCAATTGATGGAAGGTAGCAAAAAAAGCGAGAGTAGACAACAAGAAATATCTGAAATTTCTCGTTCTCTAAAGGCTTTAGCCAGAGAGATGGACTGTCCAGTAGTAGCACTATCTCAGCTCAGTAGAGCTCCGGATGCTAGAGCAGATCACAAACCGATTCTTTCTGATTTAAGAGAATCCGGTGCAATCGAGCAAGATGCGGATGTAGTGATGCTCTTGTTTAGAAATTATTACTATTCAAAAGATCCAGCAGAAAGAAGATTAGCAGAAGTTAATATAGCGAAACAAAGAAATGGTGCTACTCGAACCATTGATATGGCTTGGTTAGAAGAATATACTCAATTTGCTGACTACGATTATGCGCATTAAGGTAGTAAGGTGGTAAGCAAAACCTTTACTCACCTGTAGGCGAGGTAGCAAGATTTTCCTATTAGCTTGCGATGGAGGATCTTAGATATATACTTATTAGACTTTTAAGAATTTGTGTATAAGGACGAAAAAAATGGGGAAGTATTAATTTGAGTAAGAGAATATATTTACGCGAAAGTATGAGACTTTTGGTAGAACCAAAAGTCTTTTTACATACAGGGAAATTTTCTATATTTTTACTTGAACTCATGTAAAATAAACTGATGTTCTATATGAATTTATAATTTTACACAAACATAATACTGAGCTAGTCAACAATAAATCTTGAATTAAATATATGAATCTGTTATAATTTACAACTGTTAATATATGGGGGTGACAAATTGGCAGCTTCGAAGACGCTAGTGATTGTAGAATCACCTGCAAAAGCAAAAACCATAAAGAAGTATTTACCTAGAAATTATAATGTGGAAGCAACAATGGGACATGTTAGGGACCTTCCAAAGAGTAAGCTAGGTATTGATATAGAAAATAATTTTGAGCCTTCTTATGTTACTATAAGAGGTAAAGGTGATATTCTTAAAAAGATAAAAAAGGAAGCAAATACGGCAAAGACCATCTTATTAGCAACTGACCCTGATAGGGAAGGGGAAGCTATATCCTATCATATTGCTAAATATCTCAAGCTTGATGAAACGAAAGTAGATCGAATTGAATTTCACGAGATTACAAAAGATGCCATAACAAAAGCCATTGAACATAAAAGAAAAATTGATATGAATCTAGTAAATTCGCAACAAGCTAGAAGAGTTCTAGATCGATTAGTAGGCTATAGCATAAGTCCTTTACTCTGGAAGAAAATAAGAAAAGGCCTTAGTGCAGGTAGAGTTCAATCTGTTACTACGAGGATCATAGTTGATCGAGAAAAAGAAATCATGGACTTTGAAAGTGAGGAATATTGGTTACTTGACTTAAAATTAATCAAAGAAAAAGAAGAGTTCGATGCAAAGTTCTATGGAATAAATCAGAAAAAACACGAAATAAAAAGCTCAGAGGAAGTTGAGAAAATTATTGCCGAACTAACAGAGCCATTTATTGTTTCTAAGGTCAAGGAAGGAAAGAGAACTCGTAAATCACCATTGCCTTTTACTACGAGCACATTGCAACAAGAAGCTTTTAAGAAATTGAGTTTTTCGACTAAAAAAACCATGAGCTTAGCCCAACAGCTCTACGAAGGTTTGAATATTGAAGGCTATGGCAATGTTGGATTAATAACCTATATGAGAACGGATTCTATTCGAATATCCGATGAGGCCAAAAACAATTGTAGAGACTACATATTTAGCCAATATGGAAAAGAATACGTAGGTGATGAAAACAAGACTAAGAAAAAAGGGAAAAATATACAGGACGCTCATGAAGCCATCCGACCTACTACTATGGAACTAGAGCCTATAAAGGTAAAAGATTCCTTAAAGCGAGATCAATACAGGCTATACAAATTAATTTGGGATCGTTTTGTAGGAAGTCAAATGGCCAATGCCCAGTACGATACTTTAAGTGTTAACATAGATTGTGGAGATTACAATTTTAGATCAACTGGCTCTAAACTCGTATTTCAAGGATTTATGAGGATTTACGGCTATGATGGACAAGACAATTCAGAGGAAGAAAAAAACAAAATTCCTCATCTTTTAGAAAAAGAAGTTGTAGGATTAAAAGATATCAATAAAGAGCAGAAATTTACTTCTCCGCCCGCTAGATTTACGGAAGCATCTCTAGTAAAAATATTAGAAGAGAAGGGAATAGGAAGGCCTAGTACCTACTCTCCAACCATACAGACCATATTAAATCGAGGTTATGTAGAAGTTGAGGACAAGAAGCTTCACCCTACAGAGCTAGGATTTATAGTAACAGAGCTTATGGAGACCTATTTTAAAGATATTGTAGATGTAGAATTTACAGTGGGTATGGAAGCTTCATTAGATGAGATTGCCGATCAAAATGTTCAATGGCAGGATATTATTGGAGATTTCTATAGCAACTTTGAAAAAGATTTAAAATATGCAGAAGAAGTCATGGAAGAAAGAAAAATAGAAGACCCTGTTTCCGATGTAGAGTGTGATAAATGCGGAAGGCTGATGGTCATTAAAACGGGAAGGTATGGCAAGTTTTTAGCTTGCCCAGGATTTCCAGATTGTAGAAATACAAAGTCATTCTTAGAAGAACTAGGCGTCAAGTGTCCAGATTGTAAAGAGGGAGAACTAGTCGTAAGAAGGACGAAAAAAGGAAGAACCTTTTACGGATGTAGTAATTATCCTGAGTGCGAATATACCTCATGGGATCGCCCTATACCTGAGAAATGTCCGAAATGTCAAGGGATATTGCTCCAAAAAGGCTATGGAAATCGCAAAAAGGTTTATTGCCCTAGTGAAGAGTGCGGATATGTACAAAAATAGCACCTAAGGTGCTTTTTTTGTGCAGGGAATTATGAATATAAACTGTAAATATTATATTAAGATGCTGGTTTTAGTATAGAAAATATGAAATAGAAATATTCCTCACTGATGAAAAACTATAGTAAGAAAGACGAATGTTTGGTGAAATATATTAATAAATGTTCGCAAAAACATATTGCAATTGCTTGACTTTTCTGATAATATTCAAATGTATGATTATGAGGAAAGAGAGTGTAAGATATATGAATAATAGATACGATGTGATTATCGTTGGTGCAGGTCCTGCTGGAATCTTTTGTGCTATGGAGCTAATGAGCCAAAACGAAAACTTAAAGGTGCTTATGTTTGAAAAAGGTAATTCAATCGAAAAGAGAATCTGCCCTAAGAGAAAGACAAATGTATGCATTGGCTGTAAACCTTGTAATATAACTACAGGTTTTGCAGGAGCAGGTGCTTATTCTGATGGAAAATTATCTCTTTCTCCAGATGTAGGTGGAGAACTTCCATCATATATAGGGTATGAACAAACAGAAGAATTAATTAAATATTGTGATGATATTTATTTAGAGTTTGGTGCAGATCATAAAGTATATGGTGTAGATAAGCAACAAGAAATTGAAAATATACGTAAAAAAGCCATCAAAAGCAATTTAAAGCTTATTGAGTGTCCAGTAAGACATATGGGTACAGAAGTAGGATATACAATATACGGAAACTTACAAAAGGCCTTAATTGATAAAGGCGTTACAATTAAATTTAGAAATCCAGTAAAAGAGTTTATCATCGAAGACCAAAAAATAATAGGTGTACAAGCAGATGATAATTACTATGCAGATAAAGTTGTAATAGGTGTAGGCAGAGATGGTTCTGAATGGTTTAGCGATGTCTGCAAAAGATATGGAGTAGATACTGTAGTCGGAAAGGTCGACATTGGCGTACGAGTAGAGTGTAGAAATGAAGTCATGGAAGAAATTAATGAATCTTTATATGAAGGTAAACTGGTTTACTATACACCTACATTTGATGATAAGGTAAGGACATTTTGTTCAAATCCTGGCGGTGTAGTTGCTACAGAGATTTATGATAATAATTTGGCTGTAGTTAATGGTCACAGTTATAAAGCAGATGAATTAAAAACTAATAATACAAATTTTGCATTATTGGTTTCAAAGGGATTTACAGAGCCCTTTAATTCACCTATAGCATATGGTAAACATATTGCTGGACTAGGAAATATGCTTTCAGGAAATAAGATTATCGTTCAAAGATATGGAGATTTTAGACGTGGTAGAAGGACTACAGTAGAGCGATTATACCGAAATAACATTCAACCTACTCTAAAGGATGCAGTGCCAGGAGATTTATGTTTGGTATTGCCTTATCGCATATTAAAAGATATTGATGAGATGCTCATTGCTCTAGATCATGTAAGCCCAGGCCTTACTAGTGATGAAACTCTTTTATACGGCGTAGAAGTCAAATTTTACTCTAACCAAGTTAAAGTAGATGATTCTTTTGAAACAAATATAAAAAATATGTATGTATTAGGCGATGGCGCAGGTATTACAAGAGGCCTAATGCAAGCCTCAGCAAATGGCGTTTATGTGGCAAGAGAAATAATAAAACAACAATAGTTTAATTACAATTAAATACGCTAATAAGTATTGAAGTACTAACTTTAATCAAAATTGTTTTTATTGATGAAAAGAAAATAAGTGATATAATGGTCTAAGAAAACAAGCAACCTATGGGGTTGCTTGTTGTTGTATGAGATGAGCTTGCTCGGACGGAAAATGACTTTGCGTAATGAACAATTTATAATTGGAAATTTAGAATTAAAAGAGTATAAAACTTTCAATGAACAATGAATACTGAACATTGAACAGTACAAATATGCGACTTTTATTACTCTTCCAAATTATTCATTATTCATTGTTCCATGTTCATTGTTTACTGCGACGTAAGTCGCATACTTGACCACCTGACCACCTGACCACCTTAGAAAGGAGGAAAAAAATGTCTGAAAATGGAAAATGCTATCTTGTAGCTACGCCAATAGGAAATTTAGAAGATATAAGCTATCGTGCGGTTCGAATTTTGAAGGAAGTAGATATGATTGCTTGTGAAGATACACGAAATACCATTAAATTATTAAATCATTATAATATAAAGTCAAAAATGATTAGTTATCATCAACACAATGAAAAAATGAGATCCGAATACTTATGCCAATTAATACAAGAAGGAAAAAATATTGCCATTGTATCCGATGCAGGCATGCCTGGGATCTCGGATCCAGGTGTAACGATGGTGCAAGCCTGTATTGAGAGAAATATTACCGTAGAGATTGTCCCTGGCGCAAGTGCATCGATTAGCGCTCTTGTATTGTCTGGCCTAGATACTACTAGCTTTTACTTTAAGGGATTCTTATCTACAAACAAGAAAATACGCAGAGAAGAATTAGCAAAACTTCGCTTTTTAGAATGCACTTTGATTCTTTATGAAGCGCCCCATAAATTGTTAGAAACATTAGAAGATCTTCAAGAACACTTAGGTGATAGAAAAATATCGATTGCAAGGGAATTGACGAAGCTCCATCAAGAAGTAATTCACGGACATATTTCCCGGGGAATAGAGCATTTTCGACAAAAAGAACCGAGAGGAGAATTTGTTCTTGTGGTAGAAGGTCATATTCCTGAAATCGAAGAACATAACTGGGAAAACATAAGCTTAGAAGAACATTTTGAGTTTTATATAAACAAAGGAATAGATCGAAAAGAAGCCATAAAGCTAATAGCAAAAGACAGAGAATTACCAAAGAGAGAGATTTACGAGCAACTTATGAAGAAGTAACTAGCTGAAAGCTGAATGTGGAAAGCGGAAGACTCTCCTTTGAGCGAGGTAAAGACATTAAAATATAATGAAAAACCTTCAATGAAGATTAGATATCGAATATAATATAAATGAATATAAATACAATTTAATAAACTGTAAATAGTAAATAAAATCTTAGCATCTATAGGTAGCCATCGTGGTTACACTGTAGTTGCCTAATGGCTGATTGCAACCATTACGTAGACATGAGCGCAGCATCCAAATTGGCAAGCCATTGAATGCCCATCTTGTGTCTACTGCGATTGCGAGCAGCTTACTTCACAAAAATAAAGAACTTCCGAAGAAGTTCTTATTTTTGTAATTGCTCCAAGCAATCTGGACAAATGTTCTTACTTTTAAAGTTTGTAATATCTTTTGCGTTCCCGCAGAAGATACATGCAGGCTCATATTTTTTTAATAAAACAAAATTCCCATCAACATAAATTTCCAAAGAATCCTTGATATCAATATCTAGTGTTCTTCTTAATTCAATAGGAATAACGATCCGCCCCAACTCATCAACTTTTCTGACGATACCTGTAGACTTCATCTTCAGCAAATTCTCCCCTCTTTATACAAATTTCGACATTGTACTGAACAATTATATCAGATAAAATATGACAATTCAATGCTATATAATAAAGTAAAAGGGAATTACATTATGGATTTGCAAAAAAAAGTGTCATATTGAGTGAAATAATCGATACATTTACTAAGAGGTAGGTGTTTATATGATCAATAGTATATGGTTTTATATGATTGTTGTAAGTATAATATATGGGCTTTTCAACGGGAACGTTAAGCAAATAACGGAAGGCGTCATTGCATCATCTGTTCAAACAGTAGAGATGTGTATTACCTTTATAGGAGTATGGGCTTTGTGGTTAGGATTAATGGAGATTGTAAAAAAATCTGGTTTAATTCAAGTTCTATCTAGTATGATGTATCCCATTATAAAAAGGCTTTTTCCCGAAGTGCCTAAGGATCATCCAGCATTAGGCTCTATCGCCCTGAATTTTTCAGCAAATATGCTTGGTTTAGGAAATGCTGCAACTCCCTTTGGATTAAAAGCTATGAAGGAATTACAGGAGCTCAATAAAGATAAAGAAGTAGCTACAGATGCTATGTGTATGTTTTTAGTCGTCAATACTTCTTCCATACAATTGATACCCACTACAGTTATTGCCTTAAGAGCATCATTAGGGTCTATGGAGCCCACATCAATTATAATATCTAGTCTAATAGCTACTACGATATCTACAATAATTGGGGTAATAGTAGCGCTAACTCTACGAAGAAGGAGTGATAAGAGGGAAAGGAATAAAGCATATGCTTGATTACATATCTGATGCTTTAATACCCATCATTATATTATTAATTCTTCTCTATGGTAAAAAGAAAAAAGTAAATATGTACGATGTCTTTGCTGAAGGGACGAAAGAGAGCATCAATACGGCATTATCCGTATTTCCTAATCTCATAACTATGTTAATTGCCATAGGGATCTTTCGAAGTTCGGGATTATTAGATTTTATTATTTCCCTATTATCTCCTGTATTAAATACACTCCAAATCCCAGAGGAAATCCTGCCCCTTGCCATAATGAGGTCAATATCTGGTTCCGGTAGCACAGCAATTTTATCGGATATCCTAATTAACAATCATCCAGATAGTCTAGTAGGCAAGATGGCGTCTACTATGATGGGTTCTACAGAAACGACCTTTTATGTCATTGCATTGTATTTAGGTTCGATAGGTGTAAGAAAACACAAATACACACTAAAAGCTTCATTGCTCGCAGATTTATCGGGGATGGTTGCATCTATTGTAATTAGTTATATATTGTTTACATAGCTTTTTATATTTTAATAAAAGAGCAGTCGTAACACAATAGGAAAGTCCTACTTTTTCTGCTTAGCTACTATTTAATTTATCTTTATATGTAAAGATAGAAGTTTTGATTGATGGGTCTTGACTCTAAACTCTGATAGCTAAAAATCGCGCAGGTGTATTGGAAATGATTGACAAAATGATTGACCTAAATTAGAATAAAATACATATAATAAAATATTTGTGTATTGATAGAGGCATAGAGATCTAAAATGACCGAAAAGTAGGCACAGGGGGAATTTATTATGACATATCGATTGGCTATATGCGATGATGAAGAGATTATACGAAGTGTTTTAAAAAAATATATACACGAAATTTGCCAAGAAGAGCAAATACAAGTTCTAATAGAATCCTATGAAAATCCTATGAAATTATTAAATCAAATCCAAAAACATCCTGAAAGATACGATCTAATATTTCTAGATGTAGATATGCCTGAGATTAACGGAATAGAAACAGGAAAGAGAATAAAAGAGGTAAATGAAGAAGTTCTCATTATTTTTGTAACTGCTCATGATAAGTATGCACTAAAAGCATTTGAGGCAGATGCTTTTCAGTATATGTTAAAGCCTGCCAAAAAAGATAAACTAAGGGTGCTTTTGCGCAAGTGCCATCGTATATTAAGCAAAATAAATAGAGAGGAACAGGAGTTTATTAACATACAGGAGGGAGAGAGATACACAAAAGTATTTTACAAAGATATTATTTATTTTGAAAAGTATAAAAATAAGGTCCGCATTATCTGTGAAGAACAGGAATACGCACCCTATCTTACACTACGAGAATTAAAAGAGATGCTAAATGAAGGCCCTTTTGTACAATGTCATCAGAGCATTATAATACATAAAGACAAAATCACTGAATTTAAAAATAATAAGATAGTAATCCTTAATGACAAATATACCCTTTCGGTAAGTAGACCTTATATTAAGGCAATTAAGGATATTTTTTTAGATTTATTAAGGAGGTAAACAATGTTATGATTATCTCAGAAGAAATTATGAGTTTTCTTCTTTTCCTCATGGAAGCCATAATTCTTATGAAGTATATAAAAGCACAGCTCACATCAAAATATAGGTACGAATTTAGCCCATTATATGCTGGCATCATTGCTTTAATGGGCTTTTTACTTAGGCAAATTGGCACAGTGGGAACGCCTATCTTTCATATAGGTATATTTATTCTCATTTATTTTTCATATCTTAATACAATTCAAGAAAAGCTTGTGACCCTTGGCACTTTTTTACTTCTAAATATGGCCATTGAGATTATAGTGATACTTCTATTTATCAGCAAATTTGACATATCTATGACAGAAATTATAGAAATTAGTTTCATAAGTCTTGAGGCCATTGTCATTTCAAAAATAATATTGTTATTAGTCATCACGTATCTTACTCATAGAAAAAAGAATAAACTACATCCTATATCTGTATTAACAAATAAGTCAATGATTATAAAGATAGTTGGGTTTGTTTTGATAATAAATTTTATTTTATTTCTTGTCTTGAATATCTATAAAACAAATCCTATAGAAATCAATGATCACATCTATTTATTGCTACTAAGCTGTGCAACTATTTGCTTTTTATCTGTAAATATTTACGAGGAACTTATAAAGGAATCAGAGAATCAAATAAAATTAAGGCTACTATTGCAACAAAAGGAAGCAGAATACAAATACAATCAAGAAATAGCAGTGACAGTAGATAGTGTCAGGGCAATCAAACATGATATATCAAATCATTTATTTGCAATTAGTGCCTATATTCAATGTAGAGAAAACGAAAAAGCCATACAATACATTGAAAAGATCGCAGAGCCTATAGAATCGATTAACAATCTGCTTAATATAAGCCACCCAGTGATAGCATCCGTTTTATACGTAAAAACCATGCTTGCAGAAAAGAACGAAATTATTTTTATAACAAAGATTGATTTGCAAGGTGAAATCTTGATAGAAGATATAGACCTTACTATACTGTTGGGAAATATACTAGACAATGCTATTGAATCTTGTGAGCAAGTAGCGACACAAGAAAAAAGAATAGAGCTGTCTTTAGGGAGCAAAAGAAACTACTTTTATATAGATTGCATTAACACGTTAAATCCTAAAGAGATAAAGTACAAAGCCAATCAATTGCAAACTACAAAAAAAGATACTTTATATCATGGTGTTGGTCTGAAAAACATCCAAATTGTTGTAGATAAATATGAAGGGGATAAGAATATTACCATCACAGATGATGAATTTAAAATAAAGATTACCTTAAAAAATCTAAAATAAACTCATCAGTAAAAAGTATATCCTTTTTTGGATATACTTTTTTTTCCATAAAAGAGTCAAAACACCACGTTAAAAAGGCTAAATACCACATGCCTCTTGTATTTTAGTGATAGTTTATTATACTGAAAATAGTAAGTGGTACTATAGAACAACGAACGACTTAAGGAGATGGATTAATGAATAAAAGTGTAAGTATTAGTAAGCAAATACTTATTTTTTTATGTATTGTACTTCTATTTAGTATGACATCTTGTCAAAAAGAAATGTCATATTTTGAAGATATACACATAGGTATGTCACGAAACGAAATTATGGAACGAAATAAAGGCTTAAAAGATCCGCAAATATCAGAAGAGGATTACATCGTATATAAGGATATAAAATACAATAGCTTAAGTGGAGAAACAAGTTATACATTCGACAGGGATGGAGAGTTAATACATTCGAGTATTATTTTTATTCCTAAGGAAAAAGAGTCGGCACAGATCTATAATAAATTAGTAAAAGATCTCTCAATAGAATACGGAGAATGTACTACATTATATGAGAACACAACAATGTGGAAGATAGAGGATAATGAAAAAGAGGGCTATATTCTTTGCCTCTTAGACAGGGTCAATGATAATATTTCACTCATAATGTGCACACCAGAGATTTACGATTGGATTGTCACCTTTAAGTCAGTTAGCTCTCAGCGGGCAGAATAAGTTAAAAGGTTATTGGATATTGAAATAAATGCATAGAGAATTATGTAATAAAAATATATACAGTGCTAATACCGTAGTATTTAACTTGAATAGGAGGGGGGTAAGGGATGTATAAAATAGGTTTATTATTAGTAATGATTCTTGCAACTTTACTAATGATTGTCACTTGGACTCTATTTAAACGGAAAAAACAAAAATTAGTTGGTTTATTATTGGTTCCATATTGCTTTTATTTTTTAGCATTACTTTCATTTGGTACTGAAATTCAAGTATTAGAGGATTATTTGAATAAGCAAATATATACTTTTTCACTTGGATTCTTTTATATACACATCATGTTAACAATGATGATTATTACAAACATGATGAAAGAATAAATTAAAACAGCTGTTTTCTTTTATATTATGACAACTATTGAAAATAATGCCAAAGGTAGTAGATAAATACAAAGGTTTTACTATCATCATTCTATAAAATTCATCTTAAAAGATTAACAAAATAACCTCCCCCTATAAAAAGGTATATCTCTCGTGGATGTACCTTTTTTGAAAAAACTGTAAAAACTGTAAAAATACCACGTCAAAACGACCAAATGCCACATCCCCCTTGTTTTTTAACAATATTTAGTTATACTAGAAAGAAATTATGAATATAGCGCGAACAATACAATATTGTTAGATAAAATGGAGTGACAGCATGAAATACATATTTGTAAAACAACATGATACGACAGATTGTGCGGCAGCATGTTTGGCAATGGTGTGTCTGTATTATAAAAAAGAAACTACAATAACGAAACTTAGAGATATGATGGGGACTGATTTAAAAGGTACAAATCTTATCGGTTTGAGTAAATGTGCTGATGAGCTAGGATTTTCTTCCCAAGCAGTGAGGGTGGATAAGGAGGGGTTCTTAAGTAAATTTACATTGCCCTGTATTGCAAATGTTATTACTAAAGAAGGTCTCAGTCATTTTGTAGTCATATTTAAAATAACAAAAACCCACGTAATACTAGGAGATCCTGCAAAGGATTTCCTCAGGATAGAGATTGATGAGTTCTATAAGGATTTCACTGGAACCCTACTCATACTAAAGCCCAACCAAGAATTTGTAGGCGGAAAAGTCAAAGGAGAAAAGATATTCTCCAGATTTGTGAAACTCTTGCTCCCTCAAAAGAAACTCTTCATTTATTCTATTCTAGCCTCAATTATACTAACGATAATTGGTATTGTATCATCTTTATTTAACAAGATATTGATGGATGAGATACTGCCTTACAAATTAAAAAATATGCTATTGGCGGTTTTGATTGTGTTTACAGTGATTTCCATCACCCAAATTATAATCGGATACATCCGCCAGTGGATGATGCTTTATCTGTCTCAAAAGATTGATATTCCATTATTACTGGGGTATTTTGAGCATATTTACAAACTACCTATGAATTTCTTTGCAGCAAGAAAAACGGGCGATATTATTACCAGATTTAGCGATGCCTTTACCATTAAGGACATCTTTACCAATATTGCACTGACTCTGATTATGGATATTGCCATGGCATTGATTACTGGCGTGATTTTATTTCGCATGAATCCTACCTTGTTTGTCATCATATTATTTTTGACGATCGTAAGCATCGGTTTGGTCTTTATATTCAAACAACCTTATAAAAAAATTAACGAAGAACAGATGGAGCAAGCTTCCGTACTCAATTCTCAAATTATCGAGGGACTAAGAGCTGTAGAAACTATCAAGGGAAATGCCAATGAAGAAACAGAACTTGAAAATATCGAAAGAGAGTATATCAAATCTCTTCGAATTTCTCTAAAAGAAGGAATGCTCTCCAATGCACAAGGCTCCATATCAGGTCTGATACAGACCGTTGGGAATTTTGTCCTCACCTACTTTGGCGTCATGCAGGTCATCGACAATGAAATTACCTTAGGGACGTTTATGGCATTTATGACACTATCCGGATATTTTATGGATCCCGTAGGGAGATTGGTTGACTTGCAGCTGCAAATGAAAAGATTGAAGGAGCATACATTATATGGAATACTTATTACTTTTATTAATTATGTTGGTTCTCTTATTATTAACGTATTTCGGGTCTAAAAAACAGAAATATGAAGTGAGTAGCACAACAGATATAAAACGTTCAATAATAACATCTATACTTATAAATACTTTGATTTTAACATCACTTATTCTAATAAAGATGAAAGGAACAATTTATGATATCGTTTTTTTGTGGGTAATAAATTTTATTATTCCGTATTTAGGATTTCAAAGATTATTTAAAGAATAAATTAATTGTGTCTTTATGTTAAACGAGAAAATACAAATGATTTAGAGGAAAGAAAATAGAAATGTGTTATGATGGTGCATTGGTGATGCCAAGTAAATTTGTCGTGATTAATAAAGAGGAGATGATGTGTTTAAATGGTGGCAAAGTTACAACAAATACCTACAGGTATTCAAGCAGGGAGGGCATAACACAGTATGCAGAGTATAATTATTGCAATATGTGTACTACTCATATTTAACATTTGTATGAGCCTATTCTTAAATCACAATAAGAATATAAATACATCATCTGAGATTTCAGAGGGAACTCATAGCAATAAATTAACTACAAAAATTTGGGGAACTGCAATTTGGCCAACTATTATTATTATCGCAGTAGTAGCTGATAATTTATATGAGGTATTTATGCTATATTCATATTATTTGCTGGTTATGTTTATAGTGTATGTCAATTATAAAAAATATAGTGCTAAGTAATAAGTACTTAATATTAAAATAATTAAGGGAGATGACACATAGTTTAAAATTTCAAAGGCTAAACTTATCTAATGAAAACAAATTAGCAGAATTAGAATTTTATAATAAGGCTAAATATTATATTACTCAAATTATATATTATAAAAGCATAGTTTAATAGGTTTAAAAAAACATGTATTTAAAGAAAGGAAATAGTTAGCTATGTGTCATTTAATATCAAACAAGAAAGTACCATCAGCTATAAGTCCTATCCTTTCATTCTTAATCGTAATGGCTGTATTTAGTTTCGTAGATATAGCGACTTCTGGATATATTACTACAGGATTAATAAGGTATATTACTTTTGCAGTAGTAATTACAGCAGCTATAAAATTACGACAGTTAATAGAAAGTATAATATTGTCCAGTGAAAAAGAGTAGTTTGAGATATCATATTATAAACTAGGTATTTGAATGAGGGAGATGAAGGAAATTATGAGACAAATATATTTTAAATATGCATTAATTTCTGCATCAGTAGGTTTCAGTATCTTAATTATTCTAATAATTTTAAATGGCATGTTTGAAAGATCCTTACCAGATGGTATTCCCATAACAATTGCTATTCTTAGCCAGGTCGTAACAACATATTATCTATTCAATAAAGAAAACCAAGAATAAACTCATTAAAAGGGGCTGTTGTCAAAATTCAGTGACAGCTCCTTTTTCAAAAAAAGTGTCAAAATGCCACGTCAAAACGACCAAATGCCACATGCACCTTGTTTTTAAGTAGTAGTTAGTTATACTAAAAGTAACAAATCGTGGGTATAGAGAAAAAATACTATATTCGTTAGATAAGATGGAGTGACAGCATGAAATACATATTTGTAAAACAACATGATGTAATAGATTGTGCGGTGGCATGCTATCCGATGCACAAGGCTCTAAATAGGGCTTGGTAATGAAAGAATCCGTTTGTTAAAATTTTTTGATTGACGATTACTGATATTCTGTTGAATTGCCTAAGAAATTATATTATTTTTAAAGTAACAATACGAATAATAAGAAATGGAAAATATTTCATGATATTAAAAAGCAATCAATATACTTATTTTATAAAAGATATTATTGGATTTTTTTACTTTGGATAGGAGGAAAAAGCAAACTATTTATTTCAAATAGTAATACGGCATTAAGTATTAATATACTTTGCATTATTCTAGCGTTATCTATGTTTATTTGGGGATTAAAGGATATAGGTAAGAACGTTGAGAATAAAAATACGGATGAATATAGAATGAGAATTTTAATGATAAAACTTGCACTTTTTGTAGGAATGTGCATAACTGCTATAATACTATATTTGGCATTTAACTAAATCTATACATTTCAATAAAGAAAACCAAGAATAAGCTCATTAAAAGGGGCTGCTGTCAGAGTCCAGTAATAGCGTCTTTTTCAAAAAATAGTGTCAAATGCCACATCTCCCTTGTTTCTTTATAATATTTAGCTATACTAAAAAGTGAGAAATCGCAAGATCCATCCCTATCCGTAGCAGATCCTGCACAGGATCTCCTACGGATAGGGATGGATGATTTCTATAAGGATTTCACTGGGGCTTTACTTATACTAGAGCCAACCAAAGCTTTGCAGGTGAAAATATCAAAGGAGAGAAGATATTCTGTAGATTTCAGAAAAAGAAGTACTGGTTTTGATAATCATGCATAAATGTTTTTTATTTATAATATAAATACTTTTATAAATAGAAAAAAGTGTTTAAATGGAAACAAATACTATATCTTTTATTATATAATAGAAATTGTATTTGATATGCATATATAAAAAGTTATATAAAAAGGAGTGTTGTGTCAATGGAAGAAAATCAAGGTATCATCGAAGAAAAGCAAGATAACATCGAAGAAAAACAAAGTATTTTTGAAAGAATGAAACGGTATATTATTAAACCATCCGCATTCTTTGAAAAGTATAGGGAAAACCCAAAGTACTTGTTTCACTTAATTGCACTTATTGTTATTACAGTAGTTTCAGGATTAATTAGTATCAATGTGAACAAGCAAGTGCTTGATGGGGCAACGGATTCTTTAACTGGAGCTGAAGCAGAATTATTTAATAATGTTTTAGGATTTATGACGTCACCTATTGCTATTGTGCTTGCAGCGATTATCACGAGTTTAATCGGTTACTATGTAGGGGCTTTTATCTATTACATAATCATCGCTAAGATCTTCAAGGGAGAAGGTAAATTCAATCATATGATGATTGTTGTGTTATTGGCTTCCTATCCTATTAAATTACAGGCCTTCATAAAGAGCTTTTTTCCTGCAAACCTTGAGTTGAGTTTATTCAATACCATAACAAAATCAGTCAATCTATTTACTTTATGGCAATTATTTTTGCTCATTACGGGAACAGCTGTACTATTTAATATGTCTAAGAAAAAAAGTGCCACAATTTTCATCGTCTTATTCGTTATTGGAGTGATTTTTGCAGTAGGAAGCTTTTCTCTCAATAATGCAGTTGCCTCTCTACAATACTAGAGAACAGGTGATTAAATGGAAGAAATAATTCAGCTAAAGGATGTATCCCAGCACTTTAAAATGGGGGATTCTATTGTTCGAGCCTTATCTCATATTAATTTAGATATCTACGCTAAGGAGCTTACGGCTCTTGTAGGTCCCTCTGGATCTGGTAAGTCTACCTTGCTCAATGTAGTGGGGGGACTTACTAAGCCTACAGAAGGGGAAGTTTTTATTTACAATACCAATGTGACGCATTATACGGAAGATCAAATGTGCTTCTTTCGAAGAGATCATATTGGCTTTATCTTTCAGTCTTTTAATTTAAATTCTACATTAACTGCCCTCGAAAATGTCACTATGCCCCTTATCTTTTCTAGAATACCAAATAAAGACCGAGAGAAAATGGCAAGTGAGGCACTAGACTTAGTGGGGCTAAAAGACCGCAAAGATCACAAACCAGGACAGCTTTCTGGTGGACAGCAGCAAAGGGTAAGTGTAGCTAGAGCAATTGTCAATAAGCCAAAGATTATCTTATGCGATGAGCCTACGGGGAACTTAGATTCAAAGACAGGTAAGGAAATACTAGAGCTCATTAAAGAAATGAACCGAATTCATCAAATTACCTTTATTATCGTGACCCACGATAGTAATGTAGCGAATCAATGTCAGAGAAGGATTTGGATTCAAGACGGAAAAATATGTAAGGATGAGAGGAATTAAAATGAAGAAAAAAATCACCACAGTACTATTCATAATAGCGATGATGCTTTCTTGTGGGGTGGTCAGCGCAGCGCCTAAGAGCCCAAATGTAGCGATCACTACATATAGCGTAGACCAAGAGGCTATTACGCCTGGAAGTACCTTCAAAATCACTTTAAACCTAAAGAATTATGGCGAATTCCATGGACGAAAAGTAGAAGTGTCTTTAAATAACGAACAAGGGCAAGAAAACTTAGGCAATTTTTCACCCTTAAACCAAAGCAATATTCAGTATATAGATATGGTAAAAGCGGGGAAAACCGCAGAAATTACATATAATATGTTCGTATCGCCTAAAGTGGTTCCAGGAAATTACAATATTATAGTAAAAATCACCTATATGGATTCTAATGGAACAGCTTATGAAGAAATACAGACCATTGGCCTTTTAGTAACAGAAAAAGATAGTGTACAAGTATTGGCAAATGAAGATCTTGGAGATCTTTTGATTGGCGAACCATTAGAGGCAGAAGTACAAATCGTTAACAATGGTGTTGCAGAGGTAAAGGGGATTAGCGTTTCTGTCCAAGGAAAAGATACCGATACGCCAATGGAATACTTAGGAAACTTTAATAGTGGAGATTATGATAACTATGGCTTTACTATTATAGGACAGGAACCTGGTAAGCATACTGTTAAAGTTGGTGTAAAATATTACAATAGCCTCAATAAATTGACAACTGTAGAAAAAGAAATTACTTATAATGTACTTTCTAATGAAGATGGAAATAGTACAGAAGGTGCCGATTCTCAAGACAATGGGTTTGTAAAATTTATAAAAGGAATATTTGGTTTATCTTAGATGAGAGGCATGTTTGATAAAGATATCGTAAAATTAGCTTGGATGAGTTTGTGGAGGAGAAAACTGCGAACAATCCTCACTATGGTTGGAATCATGATTGGGACTGCTGGAATTGTCATTATGATTTCATTAGGTGTAGGTCTTGAGAGAAGCGTCACTGGTGAGCTTGAAGAAATTAATATGACCAGTATTGAAGTATATCCCCCTTACGATATGGCAGGTACTTCTGGTGAAAATCAGATAAAGGAATTAAAGAAAAAAGATGTAGCAGATTTAGAAAAATTAGATGGTGTAAAAGCAGTCACACCCCTGTATATGACAAGTGGGGAGCTAAGTGTAGGCAGGGATCGAATTGGCATACAGCTCGTTGGAGTAGATATGCATCAAGCTGATGATTTAGGATATAAATTAGAGGATGGAAGATTCCCTCGAAATAATGAGATTTTAATAGGTAGTGCATTATTAGAAGAGATCGAAAAGACTATTGGTGATAAAAATATGGTACGAAAACCTGCTACAATCATTACCATGAATATGATACAAGAATCTCTAGAAGAGGAAGAAGTTAAGGCAGACGAAATAGCTCAAGATGAAGACGCAGAGGAAAGTCTTGATTTTCAGTCAGAACAGAGTCCTACAGAAATGGTAGAAAATAAGAACAGAACAAAAATCTCAGGTATTTTAACAGCTTCTGGTGGCACCGAAGATTATTCAGCTATTATGGATATAGAGGCGCTTATAAAAATGACGGGTAGTAGCCAAATTATAGAAACCCAAGGTTACTCTTCTATTCGAGTAATAGCAGAGGATACAGAGGTTGTAGATAGTCTGAGTAAGGAGATTAACGAAATGGGCTACATGGCTTATTCTACTAAGGATATGCTAGAATCCATTGGCTCTGTATTCAAGTATTTGCAAATATTCTTAGGTGGTGTAGGAAGCATTGCCTTACTTGTAGCAGCAATTGGAATCACGAATACTATGATTATGTCTATTTACGAAAGGACAAAAGAAATCGGCGTAAATAAGGTTATTGGCGCATCCGTTAATGATATAAGAACTCAATTTTTGTATGAGGCTTCTTTCATTGGACTTATGGGCGGAGTAGCTGGGCTTATAATAAGTTATCTTGTCGCAAATCTTATTAATCTTATTGCAGGAATAGCCATAAGTGCCCAGGCAGGAACGACAGAAACCATAAGCATTGCTTATATCTCACCAGGCCTTGCTCTGTTTGCAATTATCTTTTCCGTTGTCGTTGGAATACTAGCTGGATTGTATCCAGCCAATCGTGCAGCAAAGATTAGTGTATTAGAAGCATTAAGGCAAGAATAAAAGCCTTTTAGTAAGGCTATTCATAAAAAAATTGCATGATATGAATAAATAATACAATCTACTTGAATGAAAGATAGGATTTGGTATAGAATAGAGATATATTGTATAAAAGTAATGATGGGAAGAGTATATTAGGAATCGATACAAAGAGAGTCAGGTTAGGTGAAAGCTGATAATCGATGAATAATAGAAGATGGCCCCTGAACTGTTTGGGTGAGAATATTTTACCAATTTTAAGCCCATACCGCCGGCAGCGTTAAGTCATGTGAATGCACAATTGAGGCAAATACAGCAATGTATTTGTAAAATAAGGTGGTACCACGAAAGCAAATCTTTCGTCCTTTGTAGGATGGGAGATTTTTTTTATAAAAGCAGGTGGTCAGGTGGTCAGCTGTAAGGTGGTCAGCAAATATGCGACTTGCGTCGCAATGAATATGGAACAATGAATAATGAACAATTTAGAAGAGTAACAAGCGTCGCATATTTGTACTGTTCAATGTTCAACGTTCGTTTTTCATTGTTCATTGAAGATTTTGTATTGAGTTCCGCTTTCCGCATTCAGCTTTCAGCAATCCACTTTCTATCGAAATTAATGAGCTTAACTACAAAAACAAAAATAAATTAATAGCAAGTAGAGGAGATTAACAATGAGCAAAAACTTTTATATTACCACGCCAATTTATTATCCAAGTGACAAGCTTCACATAGGGCACACTTATACTACAGTAGCGGCTGATGCTATGAGTAGGTATAAGAAGTTAATGGGGTATGATGTGTTCTTTTTGACGGGAACGGATGAACACGGTCAAAAGATTCAGCAAAGGGCTGAAGAAAGTGGGATTACACCTAAAGAATATGTAGACCCTATTGTAGCTGATATTAAAAAATTATGGGAAGTGATGAATATTGATTATAATCACTTTATCCGAACAACAGATCCTTATCATATAGAATCTGTACAGAAAATATTCAAAAGACTATATGATCAAGGAGATATATATAAATCCTATTATGAAGGATGGTATTGTACGCCTTGTGAATCCTTTTGGACAGAGTCTCAATTAGAAGATGGTAAATGTCCTGATTGCGGTAGAGACGTGAGCCAAGAGAGAGAAGAAGCATATTTCTTTAAAATGTCAAAATATGCTGGTCGCCTTATTGAATACATCGAAAGTCATCCAGAATTTATTCAACCAGAGTCTCGAAAAAACGAGATGCTTAATAATTTTTTAAGACCAGGTCTACAGGATTTATGCGTTTCACGTACTACATTTGATTGGGGAATCCCTGTGGAATTTGCTCCAGGTCACGTAGTATACGTGTGGATTGATGCTTTATCTAATTATATTACAGCTTTAGGATATCTAAACTCAAGACCTCAGTTAATGGAAAAATACTGGCCTGCTGATGTTCAGCTTATCGGTAAAGATATACTGAGATTTCACACGATTTACTGGCCTATTATGCTTATGGCTCTTGATTTACCACTACCTAAACAAGTTTTTGGACATGGCTGGATATTGCTCAAGGGTGGGAAAATGTCTAAATCTAAGGGGAATGTCATTGACCCTGTGCAATTAGTTGAAAAATACGGTGTAGATGCGCTGAGATATTATGTCCTTCGAGAAATGCCATTTGGATCTGATGGGAGCTATAATGAAGAATCTTTGATTAGTCGTACGAATTCCGATTTAGCAAATGATTTGGGTAATTTGTTAAGTCGTACAGTAAGTATGACGGAAAAATATTTTGATGGGGTAATACCTTCTACAAGGGAGGGAGATGACTTAGATAAAGAAATCTCCCAATTGGCCCTAAAGACTTCAAAAGAAGTTGAAAAGTATATGGACAAATTAGAGTTTAGCAATGCTTTAACTAGTATATGGAAACTTGTCTCTAGAGCAAATAAATACATTGATGAGACGACACCTTGGATTCTAGGTAAAGATCCAGAAAAGGCACCAAGACTTGCACAAGTCCTTTACAATTTAAGTGAAATCCTTAGAATGGTTGGCATCATGATTATTCCATTTATGCCTCATACATCCGAGAAACTCCTAGAGCAAATCAATGTTAATAAAGATCTTGCTACATGGGATAGTTTAAGTGAATTTGGCCTTTACCCAGAAGAAACAAAAGTCAAAAAAGGTCAACAACTTTTCCCAAGAATTGATATAAAAGAAGAAGAGAAAAAAGAAGAAAAGCAAGTTGAAAAAAAGAAAGAAAAGAACAAAGGAAAAGAAAAAAATCCTGAGATAGAGGAAATCACCATCGATGATTTTGCAAAAGTACAGCTTAAAACTGGTGAAATCATAGAAGCCAAAGCTCATCCAGATGCAGATAAGCTTTTGGTTTTACAGATTAAGATAGGGCATGAGACAAGACAAATTGTGTCGGGAATTGCAAAATATTATAGTCCAGATCAATTAGTAGGAAAGAAAGTAGTAGTAGTTTGCAATTTAAAACCAGTAAAACTTAGAGGCGTAGAATCTCAAGGTATGGTCTTAGCTGCAGCGAATAAAAAGGAATTAAATTTAGTTACGATAGATGGAGATATGGAAGCAGGAAATACGGTAAGCTGATCTAGCGGAGGGTTGAAAGCTGAAACTTTTTAGTTAGAATGCTATTGGTTGGATGGTTGGTTCGTTGGACGGGAAAGGCAATACTCGATTTGAGCGAGTTTGGGTAAAGGCATAAGATCCTTCGCTTGCGCTCAGGATGACGGGGGTAGCTAATCTTGGGTATTTAAGTGTCGTAGGTACAATGTTTTGACCCTAGCTACTGCATATGTCATCCTGAGGCTTTAGCCGAAGGATCCCTACTTGCTAACTATTGAGAATATACTATATATTAATTGAGTTTTTAATAATTTTAAATCCCCAATTCTCAATTGTGCGCAAAGCGCACGTAGTGACTAAAGGTTTTACTTAGAACTTACAACTTAAAACGTAGAACTACATCAGCCACCTTTGGTGGCTGATTTTATAGGAGGTAATTATGTTAATTGATACACATGCTCATTTGATAGATGAAAAGTACGAAGAAAATCGCTCCGAAATCATTGAGGGTTTACAAAATAATAGGATGGAGATTTTAATAAATCCTGCAGTAGATTTAGATACATCTAGAAAGGGAATCCAATTGGCAGAATCGTGGAATTTTATATTTGCGGCAGTGGGGTATCACCCCCATGAGGCACGTCATGCTAGTGAAGAGGATTTAAAGGAGATAGAAAAGCTAAGCACTCATCCTAAAGTAGTGGCTATTGGAGAAATTGGCTTAGATTATCATTATGATTTTTCGCCTAGAGAAATCCAGCAGGAAATCTATGAAAAGCAAATCGATATAGCGAAAAGACAAAAGCTCCCTATAATTATTCATAGTAGAGAAGCCCATCAAGATACCTTTGACATATTAGAAAGAAATAAAGAAGGATTGGCGGGAGTACTTCACAGCTATAGTGGAAGCTGGGAAATGGCTAAGAGATACTTAGATTTAGGTTTTTATTTATCCATATCGGGTCCTATTACCTTTAAGAATGCTCATAAACTGCCAGAAGTAGCGGAAAAAGTCCCCTTAGACCGAATATTAATAGAGACAGATAGTCCTTATCTAACTCCTGCGCCCTATAGAGGCAAGGTCAACAATCCAGCTTATGTAAGATATGTAGCTGAAGAAATCTGTAGATTACGAAATATTGAGTTTGAAGAACTGCTTCTACAGATAAAAGAGAACACTTTAGCCTTATTTACTAAAATAGAAATGTAAATAGGTTTGTGATTTGCTTAAAATGCCTTTGAAAAATTAGATATATTATTTAACTCTATATCCTCAATTAGACATAAATTTCAAAATATAAATGTTACAATTTGTGTACATACTCTGGATATGTATACAAATTGTAACGATTGTCACTAGAAAATTTGACAAATTTATCAATATAGTGTATTATAGCGACAAATAATAGATTGAATTTCATTTATACATTCATCTATTTATATGAAATTTAATAACTCAGTGGTTATATTATACTTTTATGCAAAAAGGACGTATGACTTCTGAAAACAGAGGAGGTAGAAGAGATGAGTCTAAGTAAAATCAAGGGCTTAATGCACGAGAAGAAACTTATCATAGGCATAATATTCTTTTTACTGACAATGACGCTATTTATATTATTTGACAAAAATCATATCATCGTAAAGATAGATCACGAAGAGGTATCTACATCTTTTAGAGGTACTCAAACGGTAGAAGAAGTATTAAAAAATCAAAATATTAGTCTAAAAAAAGAAGATAAGATAGAGCCAGCACTTCATACAGAGCTTGAAGATGGAGATATTATCAAAATTCAACGAGCTATACCTATTACAGTAGTAGCCGATGGAACAGAGCACAAAATCAATACTACTCTTAATAAAGTAGAAGATGTTTTAGGACAATTAGAGCTACAAGTTGATGAAGATGATAAGGTAGAGCCTAGTCTATCATCTACAATTAATAAAGAAAACAATAGCATAAAAATTGTTCGCGTAGAGGAAAAGATTGAAGTAAAAGAAACGTCATTAGATTATAAAAAAATCGAAAAGAAGAATAGCAATTTGTTACAAGGTAAGACCAATTTAGTCCAAAGAGGAAGTACTGGTCTAAAAACAATAGAAGAAAAAGTCGTCTTAGAAGATGGTACAGAAGTAAGTAGAGAAGTAATTTCAGAAAATGTTAAAAAACCAGTTGATGAAATCAAAGAAATTGGAACAAAAGTACCTGTGAAGAAAACAATTACTAGTTCAAATAAAAGTGTGCCAGCTTCTAGAGGAAGTCAAACATCTGTAAAGACTATAACCGTAGAAGCTACAGCTTACTATGTAGGCGATAGAACGGCATCAGGAACAAAACCAAGTGCAAATCGGACCATAGCGGCATCTAGTAGCTATTCCTTTGGTACAAAAATGTATATTCCAGCTCTAGGAAACACCTATGTTGTAGAAGATCGAGGTGGAGCTGTTACAGGAAATAAAATAGATATCTATTTCAATACCCGTGAAGAATGTGTAAGATTTGGAAGAAAAAGTCTTCAAGTACAGGTATTGCAATAAAAAAACACCCGAAGGTGTTTTTTTATTGCAGATGTAAGTTGTACGTTCTAAGTTCTATGTAAAAACACTTAGCCACCATTGGTAGCAATAATGGTTTTACGTAGAACTTACATCTTAGAACGTAGAACAAAAAAAGCCAAGCTCTTATAAAAGCTTGGCTTTTTTTAACCTAATATCGTCTCCTATAAACTTTAGAAATGTAAAATTCCCTATAATTCTTGAGGTTAGTCGAGTGCTATACCTTTTTTGAAGTTCCTTCAGAGATAAATTTGTTGAGATTACAGTACTCTTTTGATCCATTAATCTTCTATTTAGCAAATTAAAGAGCTCATTGTTAGCAAATTCCGTTAAGCTTTCTGTGCCTAAGTCATCGATGATTAAAAGGTCACATTGATACAAATAACTTAGTGTGTTAACTTGGATATTTTGATTGAATTTATTTCTTCTAATAGAGTCAATTAAGTCTGTAGCCGTTTGATAGATTACAGATTTTCCCTTATCCAAAAGTTCTTTTGCAATGCAATGAGATATGAAAGTCTTTCCCAAGCCAGAGTTTCCATACAAGTATAAATTTTCATACTGAGAATCAAATTTTTCTACAAAGTTTACGGCCATCAAATAAATGTTTTGAATATTCAATCTAGGGGATACACCAAATTTACTTTTGTCCTCATCATAGCAATCCAAGCGAAAGGTATCAAAATTTTCTATAGACAAGACCTTATCAAGATTAGATTGTTGATAGTATTTTCGAATTAAAGCTTTTGTAAAACAAGAGCAGGTATTTTGTTCAATTATTCCCATGTCATGGCAAGCAGGGCAGTCATACTCTATTTCTAAATAATCTTTTGCATAACCAGCATTTACTAAGATTTGTGTTCTCTCTTCTACCAGCTCTTGTGTCTTCTTCTCAAAAGTTTTTATTCCATTCATATTACTTGGACCAGTAGAGATGGATTTAGCTAATTCGATTCCCATGTAGTTTAATTGATTCGCAATCTCCTCTAACCGAGGATAGGACTTGTACATTTCCTGTTTGCGCTTATTCTGATTGATTTCCTTTAAGGTTCTCTTCTTTTCAAATTCAATAATGGTTTCATTGTATATATCATCCCTCATTTATTTTCTCTCCACATTTTTTCTTCTAGTTTTTTCTCAAGTAAGTCATAATCATAACCGTTTTGGTTGTATTGGGTTGGCTTCGTTTCTGATTTTTGCTTTTTAGGCAGTTCTTCTTTTTCTATATCTTCTGGTTTGGTGTAGTTTTTCTTATGCCATTCTGTAAGTATGGTGTCTATATATTTAAAGTTTGGCCTGTCGATAGCAAGGGTCTTTTTGCAAGCTTCAATGATTAGATCCATGCTCATATTGTAGGTAGATATCCATTTGTCCATAATTCCAATTTCAGCTTTCGTTGGTGAACGTTTAAAGCCAAGGTAATTCATAATCTTATAATAGATATCCCGTTTTTCTCTAAAAGAATTAATATTCTCCATGGCTTCATCGTAGGTATTAATTTTCTTATCATACCAATTTAAGGCCACTTTGTTGATATAGTTAATGTCTTTTTTATTTAAATTAAAGCAGTATTCTACTAAGAGCGTAATCATTTCTGGGTTGAAGAGTAAATCATTCATCCAACTGGCAATAATTTGTAACTCTTTATAGCTAAGAGGCCTACCATACATAAATTCTATTGTCTTATATAATTCTTCTATTATTTTTTGATTTGAATGATCTTCCTCAGTATGCACATTATTACCCTCAAGCATAAGGGATGAAATATGAAGATATTTTATATGATAATTGTCGTCTCCATTTCTCTCACAAGTCAGTATGCCTTGTTGTTCCCAATACTCCCATGCTTTTCTTACATCGCTCTCCAATATACCTAAAGTTTTACCAATAATCTTATTTGAAATAGAGGAGAGATTTTTATTGCTACAATACTTTAGTCCTAATAGATACACTTTTACATAGTCTCCTGGGGCAGTAGGCATATAATGATTGATAAAAATATTTTCTAACACAGTAACGCCCAAATCGTCATTATTAATATATAACTCAAAATTATTCATTATCACACCTCTCAATCTATGAACAAGTTTTTGCATCTTTATTACAGTAACGATTATAAAGATTATATCACAAATACGATTGATTTGCCTTTATGGCTTGTACTTGCCATATATTAGAGATAATATTATTTTGAAAACAGTTTAATACAAGATGAAATTAAAGACATAATATTAGTAAAGGTCGAGGTTTCCAATTATTATATCTTTAATGTTAATATAATGTTTTGAGAATGAAAAAAAATATGATATAATCAACCGTTGAATAGAACAATATAATGAAGGGAAGTTATTATGGAGCGATATGTAATCGAGGGAGGTACTCCTTTAAAAGGTGAAGTAAGCATTGCTGGTGCAAAGAATGCAGCTTTAGGTTTAATACCAGCTACAATCCTTTCAGAAGGTGTATGTAAATTAGAAAATATACCCAATATTAAAGATGTTAACCGGTTTATTAATATATTACGAAAATTAGGCGTTAAGACAACTCAAATAAATGAAAATACAATTACTTTTGATGCTCAAAATATTGAGCAATATGAAATGCTAGACGATGAGACTCGTAAAATGAGAGCATCTTATTATCTACTAGGAGCACTATTAGGAAGATTTAAAAAGGTTACCATTCCTTTTCCAGGAGGATGTGATATAGGTGTAAGACCTATTGACCAACATATAAAGGGTTTTGAAGCATTAGGTGTTAAAGTAGAAATTGAACATGGTGTTATTAATATGTATGCAGAAAAGCTCATAGGAGCCCAAATTTACATGGATGTAGTGAGTGTGGGTGCTACAATTAATATTATGTTAGCAGCGGTTAAGGCTGAAGGCATGACGGTTATTGAAAATGCTGCTAGAGAACCACATGTAGTAGATGTGGCAAACTTTTTAAATCTAATGGGTGCAAATATTAAAGGCGCAGGCACAGATATTATAAAAATCAATGGCGTAACGGAATTAAGAGGCTGCGAGTATATGGTTATTCCAGATCAAATTGAAGCAGGTACATATATGGTGGCTGCTGTAGCAACAAAGGGAGATGTTTTGATCAAAAATGTCATACCAAAACATTTAGAGTCTATCTCCGCCAAATTAACAGAAATGGGCGCAGAAATCATTGAATACGACGATGCTATTCGAGTGATTGGAAAAGAAGATTTAAATTCCATTAATGTTAAGACTCTACCTTACCCTGGTTTTCCAACAGACTTACAACAGCCTATGGCAGTGCTCATGTGTTTGACCCAAGGTACAGGTACCATCACAGAAAGTATTTTTGAGAATCGATTTAAATATGTAGACGAGCTCCGAAGAATGGGAGCAGATATTCTTGTGGATGGACGAGTGGCGATCTTTAGTGGAGGTAAGCAATTAAGTGGTGCAACATTAAGAGCTACAGACCTAAGAGCTGGAGCTGCTATGGTCATTGCTGGACTGGCTGCAGATGGAATAACAGAAGTTACAGAATTAAAACATATTGAAAGAGGCTACGAAAACTTAGAAGGAAAACTAAGAAGCCTAGGCGCAAAAATTAAAAAAGTAGTAGATTAGTTGTATGAGACGTATTTAAAAGCACTATATTCTTTTTAAAATAAGACATGTAGTGCTTTTTGGTATGCTGTTATTAGTTCTAAGTTGTAAGATGCAAGTTCTATGTAAAAGCAAATAAGGTGGTCAGGTGGTCAGGTGGTCAGGTGGTCAGGTGAAATCAGCGGTCGCGGAGCGACCTGCTGATTTCACTTAGAACTTAGAACAAAAGTGCGAAGTGATTTTTAAGTTATTTTTAAGAAAATTACATTATTATATAATCATAAACTCTGATATGATTATATAAGTGAAAATAAAAAAAGGGAGAATTTAATGAAATTTTGTAGCTTATATAGTGGAAGCAGTGGCAATTGTTCATATTTAGAGGATGGAGATACAAAGATATTAATTGATGCTGGAGTAAGCGGAAAGCGAATAGAAGAGAATTTAAAAAAGATTCAAGTCAATCCACAGGAATTAACTGGTTTGTTTCTTTCTCATGATCACATTGATCATACAAAAGGAGCAGGGGTCCTATCTAGACGTTATAATATTCCTATTTACGCTAATGGTGGAACATGGAATGCAGCATCCACCTGTCTAGGGAAAATCAGGTCTGAAAACAGAGTGGTTTTTGCATCAGATAAAGAGCTTATTCTAAATGGATTATCGATACTACCTTTTTCCATAAGTCACGATGCTGGTGAACCTGTCGGTTTTTCTATAACTAATGGTAAGAACAAAATTTCCATTGTGACGGATACTGGAGAGATCAACGGCAGTATAATGAAGCGTATTGAAAATTCTGATTTAGCCGTTATTGAATCAAATCATGATGTAGATATGCTTAAAGCAGGACCCTATCCATACCCTTTAAAAAGACGTATACTGGGCGATAAGGGGCACTTATCAAATGAGGTAGCGGCTAGTGCTATTTTAGAATTAGTAGAGAAAGGCCTTAGAAGAGTACTACTAGCTCATTTAAGTGATGAAAATAATTTTCCTGAATTAGCATTTGAAACGACAAGCTCTCTTCTTACTAAAAATAAAATCAAAATACAAAAGGATGTAACTTTAGAAGTTGCATCACGATTTACTCCAAGCACAGTGTTTAGCTTTTAAGTAGAGGAGGAAAGAGTATGGATGATGGAAACTATGGTAAAGTCAGTTTTTTAAAGATTTTAGCTGTAGGTTTAGTAGGCGCCTTAATTGGTGGACTTGTAATTGGAGTCATAGCAATCCAATATATAAATAATATAGACAATGCAATTGTGCAAAACAATTCTACAAATAACTCAAATAGCGGTCTTGTAGAATCTCTTACCATTGAGGACGACCCACCAACTACCGTTGAAGCTGTAGCAGAATTAGTTACGCCAGCAGTTGTGGGAATAACTACAGTTGAAATGACCCAGGATATCTTTATGAGACAGTATGAAAGGGCTGGAGTAGGGTCTGGATTTATTGTAACTGATAATGGTTATATTGTTACCAATCAACATGTAGTAACAAATAATCCAAGCAAGATTACAGTATCTTTAAAGGATGGCAGGTCTTTAGAGGCTTCTGTAGTGTGGTCCGATGAAAACTTAGATCTGGCAGTTATAAAAATAGATGCAAATAATCTACCTGTTGCCATACTAGGAGATTCAGATCATCTTTCTGTAGGTGAGATGGCTATCGCTATAGGAAATCCTTTAGGTTTAACTTTTGAACGAACAGTAACATCTGGTATTGTCAGTGGATTAAATAGAAGTATTGCCATCAGCCAAAGCAATATAGCAGAGGATTTAATTCAAACAGATGCTTCTATAAATAGCGGGAACAGCGGCGGCCCCCTACTAGACAATGAAGGAACGGTCATTGGAATCAATACGGCTAAAGTAGACAGCGGTGAAGGTATGGGCTTTGCGATACCAATAAATATTGTCAAACCAATAGTAGAACAAATCATCCAAAATGGAAAATTTACACCTACATTACTTGGCATAAGCGGTACAGACAGAGAATTTGCTAAATATTATGTTGGCGATGAAGATCTTAAACTTGATGCAGGAATACTGATAATGGATGTTCAAAAGGGTTCCGGAGCAGATGTAGCTGGGTTACAAAAAGGTGATATCATTACTCATATTGATGAAGTTGAGGTCAATACGATGTTAAAACTGAGGGAAGTTATCTACAATAAACTTCCGGGAGATACCGTTAAGGTTAAGTACACTAGAGGACAAAAATCTTCCACTGCAACAGTAAAATTAATGGGTCAGGAAGAGATTTCAAGACTGTCAAATAGCATTAAAAACTAATAATCAGCGACTGGAGACGGTCGCGATTGTTTTTTGGCTGAAAGTGGAAAATATTAAGGTGGTCAGGTGGTCAGGTGAAATCAGTGGTCGCGGAGCGACCTGCTGATTTCACTTAGAACATAGAACTTAGAACGAAAAGCGCCGAAGGCGCTTTTGTGGAGGGATAATAATGAATATAAAAGATTTTGAATACAATCAAAAGATACAAGGTTATTATATGATTAAGAAAATAGAAGAGAGGACCTCTAAAAATGGGGGTACCTATATCGATATAAATATTGCAGATCAAAATAAAGATGAAATTAATGGAAAGATATGGAATGCTCAAGGGATGGATTTAAACGCATATAAATCTGGCATTTTAGTTAAAGTTCGAGGCCAAGTTCAAAAGTTTAATAATAAGATGCAATTGCATATTGAAAAAATTAGATTAGTAGAACAATCGGACGATGTTAATTTTGAGGATTATATTGCTGCTGCTCCTGTATCTTCTAATCAAATGATTCATGAAATCTATAGTTTTATTGATAAAATTATTCATCCTCAAATAAAGGAACTTACTTTGACCTTATTTAAGGATAAAGAGGTGAAATTATCCTATTATCCGGCAGCTAAAACTCATCATCACAATATAAAAGGCGGGTTATTATATCATATTCGAACCATGCTAGATTTAGGTGAGAAGATTAGTTCTATCTATGACTTTATAAATACAGACTTGCTCTACGCTGGGATTGTATTACACGATCTCTCTAAAACAGAAGAGATGATAGCAGACGAGCTAGGTATTGTAGAAGACTATTCTACAGAGGGAAAGCTTCTAGGTCATATTATTCAGGGCATCACTGAAATAGACAGAGTTTGTAGAGAACTTTCAATAGATGACGAAATAAAAATGGTTCTTCAGCATATGATTTTATCTCATCATTATCATGCAGAGTATGGTAGCCCTAAAATGCCCCTGATTCCAGAGGCAGAACTACTTCACTATATTGATTTAATCGACGCTAGAATGTACGGCATGAATAAAGCATTATCTAATGTTGAGGGCGGGTCTTTTGCAGAAAAGAATTACTCTTTAGACGGCAGGAGTCTTTATAAGACGAGCTTTGGCGACACGAACAATGGTTAAACAATAGTAGAACGGGAAAGCTGAATGCTGAAGGCGGAACTCTCTAATTATTTGATGGTTGGACGAGAAAAACCTTGTCTCGCCTTCGCGCGAGTAGGTTTCCATTTCCGCATTCCACATTCTACTTTCCACTTAACAAAATCTTAATCGGAATTTTCTGAAAAATTCCTTGACATAGAATTTAGAAGGGATTAAAATAGAACTAATAATTTGATATAAGAATGCGATGACGAAGACAAAAGTACTATAAATTCAAATTTAGAGAGCTAATGTTTGGTGAAAATTAGCGTTGGATAGGTATGTAATAGATCACTTCTGAGTACCTTGCTGAAAGTTAATGCGAGTAGGTTAAGGCGGTTTTTACCGATATATAAATAAGGGTTCAATCAAAAGATTTGACCTGAAAAGAGTCAGTTTTATTTAACTGTAAACTAGGGTGGTACCACGATGTTATAAATGCCTCGTCCCTATGAGTATTAAGATGCTTATAGGAGCGAGGCTTTTTTGTACAACGAGAAAGCTCACAAAAAGATCTCCGGCAGTACCACTGCGTCAAGGACACCCTTTTATAAATTATATATAGGATATATTCTATATATACTAAAACAAAATTTGGGAGGAATTATAAATGGCAAAAATGTACTATGAACAAGACTGTAATTTAGATTATCTTAAAGGAAAAAAAGTAGCGATTATTGGATACGGTAGCCAAGGACATGCACATGCTTTAAACTTAAAGGAAAGCGGCGTAGATGTTGTAGTTGGATTATACGAAGGTAGCAAATCAAAAGCAAAAGCAGAAGAAGCTGGCTTAACAGTTAAAACTACTTTTGAAGCTGCAAAAGAAGCAGATATCATCATGATGTTAGTCAATGATGAGAAACAACCAATAATATACAATAACGATGTTCTACCTAATTTAACTGCTGGAAAATCTTTAATGTTTGCACATGGGTTTAATATTCACTACAAGCAAATTGTACCACCAGCAGATGTAAATGTATTTATGATTGCACCAAAAGGACCAGGACATATTGTAAGAAGACAATACGAAGAAGGAAAAGGTGTTCCTTGCTTAATCGCTGTGTTCCAAGATGCAACAGGCGATGCTTTCAATCTTGGCTTAGCTTATGCTGCAGGTGTTGGTGGAGCTAGAGCGGGTGTTCTAGAGACTACTTTTAAAGAAGAAACAGAAACAGATCTTTTTGGAGAGCAAGCTGTTCTTTGTGGTGGCGTAACAGAGCTTATGAAAGCTGGTTTTGAAACATTAGTAGAAGCAGGATATGAGCCAGAAAGCGCATATTTTGAATGTGTTCACGAAATGAAATTAATCGTCGACTTAATCGTAGAAGGCGGATTTGAAAAAATGAGACACTCTATCAGTGATACTGCAGAATATGGCGATTATGTAACGGGTAGAAGAATCATTGGCAAAGAATCTAGAGCAGAAATGAAGAAAGTATTAGAAGAAATTCAAAATGGAACATTTGCTAGAAACTGGTTACAAGAAAACACTGTAAACAGACCATATTTTAATGCTACAAGAGCAATAGAAAAAGAACATCTAGTAGAAAAAGTAGGTAAAAAATTAAGATCTATGATGTCATGGTTGCAAAAATAATTAAACGCAGAGTTTAATTAAACTATGTTGAAGATGCTGAATGAGATATTATCTATTCAGCATTTTTTATAAAATGAGACTTTATTTTGTAAGGGTGTAATCCCCCACTTATCATTATTTTTTAAGATTTAGAAATGGTAGCATGAATAGTTGTAAAGAGGCAGTAGCGAATCGAATAAAAGATTTAGGGAGGTCAAATTATGGGAAAGAAGAGCGGATCTCAAATACTATTAGAATGTTTAAAAGGACAAAATGTAGATACGATCTTTGGTTATCCAGGGGGAGCTGTAATACCCTTATTTGATGCATTATATGATGAGACAAATCATTTTAAAGTATACAGACCAGCTCATGAGCAAGGGGCAGCTCATGGAGCAGATGGATACGCTAGGGTAACAGGTAAAACAGGTGTTTGCATAGTTACTTCAGGACCAGGCGCTACGAACACCGTCACAGGAATTGCAACAGCCTATATGGATTCTATACCTATGGTAGTCATTACAGGTCAAGTCGCCAATTCTCTATTGGGAAGAGATTCTTTTCAGGAAATCGATATTACTGGAGTAACTATGCCAATTACAAAGCATAATATTCTCATTAAGACTGCTGAGGAAATAGAAGAGGCAGTAAAAAAGGCCTTTGCTATTGCTAATTCTGATAGACCAGGGCCAGTATTAATTGATATCCCAAAGGATGTGTTCACGACTGTAATAGATTTTGAACCTACAGATATTGAAGAAAAGGATTCTGTGTTTGCAGATACCATTAGTACTGAGGATGCTGAAAAGATAGCAGATTTGATTAATTCTTCTAGTAAACCGATCATCTACGCTGGTGGAGGTGTAAAGACAGCAAATGCATCAAGTGAGATGGTTGAATTAGCAAAAAAAGCAGGAATACCTGTAGTAAATTCTCTAATGGGCCTATCTACTATTGATAGAACAGAACCTCTTTCTTTGGGGCTTGTAGGTATGCATGGCTTTAAAGAAGCTAATATCGCTGTGACAAAATGTGATTTGTTTATTGCGATTGGAGCTCGATTTAGTGACCGGGTTATTGGGGATCCAAAGAAGTTTGCTCGAAAAGCAAAGATTATTCATTTAGATATTGATGAGACGGAAATTGACAAAAATGTTGAAACGCATCTATCATACATATGTGATGTCAAAAATTCTCTTAAAATGATAGTTGATAGTGTTGAGCAAAATAATCGAGAAGATTGGCTGAAGGAAATTCAACAAACTGAAGTTAAAATCCACTACACATCTAAAGATTTTGTGGCAAAGAATATCATAGAGGCTATTAATGAAAAGTTTAATGAACAAGCAGTTGTCGTTACGGATGTAGGGCAACATCAAATGTGGACAGCGCAGTATTGGAAATTTAATCAAGATACTAAATTTGTCACTTCTGGAGGCTTGGGAACCATGGGCTTTGGTATAGGTGCTTCAGCAGGTGCTAAGATTGGTGCTCCAGAAAAACCTGTAATCCTGTTTGTTGGAGATGGCGGATTTAGAATGACCTGCAACGAACTTCTCACTATTGCAAAGTTTAAATTACCTATTCTCATAGTTCTTATGAACAACAACGCCCTAGGAATGGTAAGGCAATGGCAAAAGATGTTTAGCAAAAAAAGATATATGGAAACGGACAATACGGACGTAGTAGACTATATAAAATTAGCTGATGCTTATGGCATAGAAGGTAGACAGGTAAATGATATGTTAGGTTTAAATGATTTTTTAAGTCATTTAAATTTAACAAAACCAGTTTTATTAGAATGTCGAATTAGTAAAGACGATAATGTTTTGCCAATCGTACCAGCAGGACAATCATTAGAGGCGCTTATTTTAGAAGCGGATTAAGAGTTGTTTTTTATAGCGTAAAAGGGGTGAGATAGATGCAAAAGATTCAAATATTTGATTCATCCTTACGGGATGGAGCCCAGGGAAGCGGTATATCCTATTCTCTTGATGATAAAATAAAAATAACAAAAGAGCTAGATCGACTAGGTATTGATTATATAGAAGCAGGAAACCCAGGGTCTAATATTAAGGACCGTGAGTACTTTGATGCTATGAGACAATGTGAGCTAAAACATGCAACCCTAGTGGCGTTTGGAAGTACTAGAAGAAAAAATATACAGGTAGAAGAGGATAAGAATGTCCACGACTTGTTATCCGCTGATACAAAAGCCATTAGTATTTTTGGAAAGAGCTGGGACTATCACGTAAAAAATGTTATTTGTACAAGTTTAGAAGAAAATATAAATATGATTTATGATACGATATCCTACTTGAAAAACAAAGGGAAAGAAGTTATTTTCGATGCAGAACATTTTTTTGACGGATATAAGGCAAATCCAGAATACGCCCTTGAATCCTTAAAAGCTGCAGAAAGGGCAGGAGCAGACTATTTAGTATTGTGTGACACAAATGGAGGTTGCTTTCCTAACGAGATTTATTCCATCGTAAAAGATTTGGTAAGTACATTAAAAGTACCTATAGGCATTCACTGTCATAATGATAGTGGAGTTGCAGTAGCGAATTCCATGCTAGCTGTAAAAGGTGGAGCAAGCCACGTTCAAGGTACCTTTCTTGGAATAGGTGAAAGATGCGGAAATGCAAATCTATCTACTATTATTTCTAATTTGCAAATCAAGTGGGGGTACGAATGTATCAGCGCTGACAAGGTGAGCGAATTGACCCCTTCAGCTAGATATATTGCCGAAATCTCAAATATTCCATTAGATCATTCTATGCCCTATGTTGGAGCAAATGCCTTTGCACATAAGGGTGGTATGCATATAGATGGCATCATGAAGGCAAAAGGCTCTTTTGAACACGTAGAACCTGAAGTAGTGGGAAATACAAGAAGATTCCTTATGTCTGAAGTCTCAGGTAAAAATACAGTCATTAATCGAATTAATAAGGTAGATTATTCTATAACAAAGGAGTCTCCTGAAACGGCTGAAATTGTGGAATTATTAAAGACGTTAGAGGCAGATGGCTATCAATTTGAAGGTGCAGAAGCTTCTTTTGAGTTAGTCATTAGGAAGCATCTAGGATTATACAAACCATTTTTTAAATTGGAGTATTATAAGATTATTGAAGAGGCTACGGAATCCAATGGACACTGTACGGCATCTGCTATGGTAAAGGTTTCTGTTAATGACAAAACAGAAATGACAGCAGCAGAAGGAAATGGTCCAGTAAATGCTATTGATAAAGCTATTCGAAAGGTCCTTGGCTTATTTTACAGTAATCTTAAAGAATTTCATTTATCCGATTACAAGGTACGAGTTCTAGATGGAACCAATACTGGAGCAAAGGTTCGGGTATTAATTGAATCTACAGACGGAGAAGACTATTGGACTACTGTAGGGGTATCTACTAATATTATCGAAGCCAGTGTAAATGCTTTAGTAGATTCTATAGATTATAAATTAATTAAAGACCAGAAGATAAAATCAAAATAAATTATTTTTCACACAGGAGGTTGTCATCAATATGAATTATAAAATTGCCGTAATAAAAGGCGATGGAATTGGCCCAGAGGTTGTAGATTCTGCTGTTGAAGTTCTTCAATCAATTGGGAAAAAATACAATCACACATTTGAATTTGAAGAAGTATTAGCAGGTGGTATTGCTTACGATGCTTATGGAACTACACTGCCAGAAAAGACATTAGAAGTGGCAAATAATAGTGACGCAGTGCTTTTAGGGGCTGTAGGCGGACCTAAGTGGGATGACCTTCCTGGAGATCAAAGACCAGAAGCCGCTCTACTAGGTTTACGGAAGGGATTGGGTTTATATGCTAATTTACGACCTGCTATCCTTTTTGATTCTTTGGCAGATGCATGTCCACTAAGACCTGAAATTGTCGAAGGGGGATTAGATGTATTAGTTGTTCGAGAACTAACTGGTGGCCTTTATTTCGGTGAAAAAGGATATAAAGAAACGGAAGACATGGGAAAAGCAGCTTATGATGTGCTTATTTATTCCGAAAAAGAAATCGAGAGAATTACACGAGTTGCCTTTGACATGGCTCAGAAAAGAGGTAAAGTACTTACAAGCGTAGATAAGGCGAACATCTTAGAAAGTTCAAGACTTTGGAGAAAAACGGTTGAGAGAATTGCAAAAGAATATCCAGATGTAAGCTTAAATCATCTATACGTAGATAATGCGGCTATGCAATTGGTAAGAAATCCAAAGCAATTTGATGTTATCGTAACGGAAAATATGTTTGGGGATATTTTGTCAGATGAAGCTAGTATGATAACAGGTTCTATTGGAATGTTACCATCTGCAAGCTTAGGTGAAAATAACAAAGGTATGTACGAACCTGTTCATGGATCAGCACCAGATATTGCAGGGCAAGGGAAAGCAAATCCAATCGCGACTATCATGTCTGTAGCTATGATGTTAAAGTACTCCTTTAACTTAAGTGAAGAAGCAGAAAATATAGAAACAGCTGTCAGAAAAGCATTAGACGATGGCCACAGAACATCCGATATTGCTACAAAAGATGAAAAAGTTCTATCTACAAAAGAGATGACGCAAATTATATTAGGAAATATATAAAAAAAATCACGCTTTGGCGTGATTTTTTGCGGAAAGCAGAAAGCGGAAAACTACGAAGTTGGAATGTTGGAAAACTTATGGGTTGTCTTGTTGCTTCGGAAAGCAATGCTCGCCTTTGGGTGAGAAATTTCAGCTTTCAGCATTCCGCATTCTGCTTTTTTTTATAAATAAAAATAGCATAAAAATCTAGTTATCCGCATAAAAACTGGACTTATCACACTTTATCAAGGTCAAAACCACTCAATTTACTACTAATTTACTACTTATGAATGAGCTTTGATACGACGATTTATCCTTGAAAAGTGAAGATATAAAGATACTTCCAATAAAATTTGAATATTTAATAGGTAGACACTTCAAAAAATGAGGTGTCTATTTTTTTACCCGATTTTGAAAGGAAGTGAACTTATGAAAACAAAAAATCAAGAATCAAAAGGTCGTTCCCCACTCTTTAAGACCATCAAACATTCATTCAGCCAATAAAAAAGAAAGGATAGGTAAAAATATGGAACTTAAATTTGTGATTCCCAACATGGAAAAAACATTCGGCAATTTAGAATTTGCTGGCGAGGATAAAGTCGTTCAGCGAAGAATCAACGGACGGCTAACTGTCTTATCAAGAAGCTATAATCTCTATTCTGATGTTCAAAGAGCAGATGATATTGTGGTGGTGCTTCCTGCTGAAGCTGGCGAAAAACATTTCGGCTTTGAGGAACGTGTGAAGTTAGTCAATCCACGTATTACCGCAGAGGGCTACAAAATCGGCACTCGTGGTTTTACAAATTACCTTTTACATGCTGACGACATGATAAAAGAATAAAGAAAGAGAGGAAAAATGATGAGATTAGCAAATGGCATTGTATTAGATAAAGACACGACTTTTGGAGAATTGAAATTCTCTGCTCTACGTCGTGAAGTGAGAATCCAAAATGAAGACGGGTCGGTTTCAGATGAAATCAAGGAACGTACCTATGACTTAAAATCCAAAGGACAAGGACGCATGATTCAAGTAAGTATTCCTGCCAGCGTGCCTTTGAAAGAGTTTGATTATAACGCACGGGTGGAACTTATCAATCCCATTGCGGACACCGTTGCTACTGCCACCTATCAAGGAGCAGATGTTGACTGGTATATCAAGGCAGACGATATTGTGCTGACAAAGGATTCTAGTTCATTCAAAGCTCAACCACAAGCAAAGAAAGAACCGACACAAGACAAATAGTCGCTAGGTAGAAAGGAGACTTTTTCGCATGAAACAGCGTGGTAAAAGGATTCGCCCATCTGGTAAAGATTTAGTCTTTCATTTTACGATAGCGTCACTCCTGCCTGTTTTCCTGCTGGTTGTCGGACTGTTTCATGTGAAGACAATCCAGCAGATCAACTGGCAGGATTTTAACCTATCACAAGCAGATAAGATTGACATTCCCTATTTAATTATCAGTTTCAGTGTCGCAATTCTTATCTGCTTGCTGGTAGCGTTTGTATTCAAACGGGTTCGCTATGATACGGTTAAACAACTTTACCACCGTCAAAAACTGGCAAAGATGATACTTGAAAACAAGTGGTATGAATCTGAACAGGTCAAAACAGAGGGTTTCTTTAAAGATAGTGCTGGTCGTACAAAGGAAAAGATAACCTACTTCCCTAAAATGTATTATCGACTTAAAAATGGCTTGATACAGATACGGGTGGAAATCACGCTGGGAAAATATCAAGACCAACTCTTACACTTGGAAAAGAAATTAGAGAGTGGCTTGTACTGTGAGCTGACGGATAAAGAGTTAAAGGATTCCTATGTGGAATATACTTTGCTCTATGACACCATAGCCAGTCGTATTTCTATTGATGAAGTAGAAGCTAAAGATGGTAAACTTCGCTTAATGAAAAACGTATGGTGGGAATATGATAAGCTCCCTCATATGTTGATTGCTGGTGGTACAGGTGGCGGTAAAACTTACTTTATACTGACACTGATTGAAGCCTTGCTTCATACAGATTCAAAACTGTATATTCTTGACCCGAAAAATGCTGATCTTGCGGACTTAGGTTCTGTGATGGCAAATGTCTACTATAGAAAAGAAGACTTGCTTTCTTGCATTGAAACATTCTATGAAGAAATGATGAAACGTAGTGAGGAAATGAAGCAGATGAAGAACTATAAGACTGGCAAAAATTATGCTTACTTAGGTCTCCCGGCACACTTCTTAATCTTTGATGAATACGTCGCTTTCATGGAAATGCTGGGAACAAAAGAAAACACCGCAGTTATGAATAAGCTGAAACAGATTGTCATGTTAGGTCGTCAAGCTGGCTTCTTTCTAATACTGGCTTGTCAACGTCCAGACGCAAAATATTTAGGCGACGGAATCCGTGATCAGTTTAATTTCAGAGTGGCTTTAGGTCGTATGTCTGAAATGGGCTATGGCATGATGTTTGGCAGTGACGTACAAAAGGATTTCTTCTTAAAGCGAATCAAAGGTCGTGGCTATGTTGATGTAGGAACAAGTGTCATATCAGAGTTTTATACTCCCCTTGTACCAAAAGGATATGATTTCTTGGAGGAAATTAAAAAGTTATCCAACAGCAGACAGTCCACGCAGGCGACGTGCGAAGCGGAAGTCGCAGGTGTGGACTGATCTTGCTGGCTGGTGTGGCAATAGCCACGCCAGCACTTAACCCCCCGTATCTAACAGGGGGGTACAAATCGACAGGAAACAGTCAAAAAAACATTAGAAAATCCTTTGGTTACAAGGGATTTACAAAATTTCAGCGTATGTCAAATGGGCTTTAAAAGTTGACATACGCCTTTTTGATTGGAGGGATTTTTACTGAATGAACAAACTTGGTTACAGCATTTAAAAGAAAAACGCTTGGCTTATGGACTATCTCAAAACCGTTTAGCTGTTGCGACTGGTATTACAAGGCAGTATCTAAGCGATATTGAAACAGGAAAAGTCAAGCCATCAGAGGATTTACAGCAGTCCCTTTGGGAAGCTCTGGAACGCTTCAATCCCGACGCTCCCCTTGAAATGCTGTTTGATTATGTAAGAATTCGCTTTCCGACAACAGACGTACAGCAGGTGGTCGAAAACATCTTACAACTGAAACTGTCCTATTTTCTTCATGAGGACTATGGTTTCTATTCTTATTCAGAGCATTATGCTTTAGGCGACATATTCGTCCTTTGCTCCCATGAACTGGACAAAGGAGTTCTGGTGGAATTGAAAGGTCGTGGGTGCAGACAATTTGAAAGCTATCTTCTGGCACAACAAAGAAGCTGGTATGAGTTCTTTATGGACGTTTTGGTGGCTGGCGGTGTGATGAAACGCCTTGACCTTGCCATTAACGATAAGACAGGGATTTTAAATATCCCTGTACTCACTGAAAAGTGCCAACAGGAAGAATGTATCTCCGTCTTCCGCAGTTTTAAAAGCTATCGCAGTGGCGAACTGGTACGCAAAGAGGAAAAGGAATGTATGGGAAACACCCTCTATATCGGTTCATTACAAAGTGAAGTTTATTTCTGTATCTATGAAAAGGACTACGAGCAGTACAAGAAAAATGATATTCCCATTGAAGACGCAGAAGTAAAAAACCGTTTTGAGATTCGATTGAAAAATGAGCGTGCCTATTATGCAGTCCGTGATTTACTCGTCTATGACAATCCAGAGCATACCGCCTTTAAAATTATCAATCGGTATATCCGTTTTGTAGATAAAGACGATTCCAAACCTCGTTCTGATTGGAAACTGAATGAAGAATGGGCTTGGTTTATTGGGAACAATCGTGAACGATTAAAACTAACCACAAAACCAGAGCCTTACTCCTTCCAAAGGACGCTGAACTGGCTATCTCATCAAGTTGCCCCGACCTTAAAGGTTGCGATTAAACTTGATGAAATCAACCAGACGCAGGTTGTAAAAGACATTCTCGACCATGCGAAACTGACAGACCGACACAAGCAGATTTTGAAGCAACAGTCAGTAAAAGAACAGGACGTGATAACAACAAAAAAATAACTCAAATACAAATTCATTGAATATAGAGAGGAGAACATTTTTATGAATTTTGGACAAAACCTTTATAACTGGTTTCTATCAAACGCTCAATCACTGGTGCTTTTAGCAATCGTTGTGATTGGCTTGTATCTTGGCTTCAAGCGTGAGTTTAGCAAACTGATTGGCTTTTTAATTATTGCGATTATTGCGGTTGGCTTAGTCTTCAACGCTGCTGGAGTAAAAGACATTTTACTAGAGCTATTCAATCGCATTATTGGTGCTTAAATAAAACCGTTCTTTTGTGGAATATAAGTGGTTTTCTTATGTTCCGCAAAGGAATGGTACACCAAACGAAGTGCGGTAGGGATTTTTGAATCTCTACAAAGAAAGGACGTGAATATATGGACGATATGCAAGTCTATATTGCGAATTTAGGCAAATACAATGAGGGCGAATTGGTCGGTGCGTGGTTTACCTTTCCCATTGACTTTGAGGAAGTCAAAGAGAAAATCGGCTTGAATGATGAATATGAGGAATACGCCATTCATGACTACGAGTTACCCTTTACGGTTGACGAATACACTTCCATTGGCGAACTCAATCGACTATGGGAAATGGTATCGGAATTACCCGAAGAATTACAATCGGAGCTATCTGCTCTGCTCACTCATTTTTCAAGCATTGAAGAACTAAGCGAACATCAAGAGGATATTATCATTCATTCCGATTGTGATGATATGTATGACGTGGCACGCTACTACATTGAAGAAACGGGTGCTTTAGGCGAAGTACCAGCTAGTCTTCAAAACTATATTGATTATCAAGCCTATGGTCGGGATTTAGACCTTTCAGGAACGTTTATCTCAACCAATCATGGGATTTTTGAAATCGTCTATTAAATCTGTCGGTACATTACTACTGGCAGATTTTCTATTTTACGGGGTGGCTCAATCAGCTACCCCTATTTTTTATGAAAGGATTGATTACATGAAGAAAATACGAAGCTATACCAGTATCTGGTCTGTGGAAAAGGTACTGTATTCTATCAATGATTTTAGACTTCCGTTTCCCATAACCTTTACGCAAATGACATGGTTTGTCGTGTCACTCTTTGCAGTGATGATACTTGGCAACTTGCCCCCTCTTTCCATGATAGAGGGAGCATTTCTCAAATACTTTGGGATTCCTGTGGCTTTCACATGGTTTATGTCTACAAAAACTTTTGATGGTAAAAAGCCTTATGGATTTTTGAAGTCTGTCATTGCTTATGCACTGCGACCAAAGCTGACCTATGCAGGAAAAAAAGTAACGCTTGGCAGAAACCAGCCACAAGAAGCCATTACAGCAGTTAGGAGTGAATTTTATGGCATATCCAATTAAATACATTGAAAACAATCTCGTCTGGAATAAAGACGGGGAATGTTATGCTTACTATGAGCTTGTTCCTTACAATTACTCATTTCTAAGTCCAGAACAGAAAATACAAGTGCATGATTCTTTCAGACAGCTTATCGCACAAAATCGTGATGGCAAAATTCATGCTTTACAAATCAGTACAGAATCCAGCATACGTTCTGCACAAGAGCGTTCCAAAAATGAAGTCACTGGCAAGCTCAAAGCGGTTGCCTATGACAAAATCGACCAACAGACAGACGCTTTAATATCCATGATTGGCGAAAATCAAGTGAACTACCGTTTCTTTATCGGCTTTAAGTTGCTTCTCAACGATCAGGAGTTTTCTATGAAAAGTCTTACCGTTGAAGCAAAAAATGCTTTGTCTGATTTTGTCTATGATGTGAACCATAAGCTGATGGGCGATTTTGTTAGTATGAGTAATGATGAAATCCTGCGTTTTCAGAAGATGGAAAAGCTCTTAGAAAATAAAATCTCTCGTCGTTTCAAAATCCGCAGGTTAGATAAGGACGACTTCGGCTATCTGATTGAACACCTTTACGGACAGACAGGCACTGCCTATGAAGAGTATGAGTACCATCTATCAAAGAAAAAGCTGGATAATGAAACGCTGATTAAATACTATGACTTGATTAAGCCTACTCGCTGTTTGGTGGAAGAAAAACAGCGATATTTGAAAATCCAGCAGGAAGATGAAACCGTCTATGTAGCTTACTTTACCATTAACAGCATTGTCGGAGAACTGGACTTCCCGTCCTCTGAAATCTTCTACTACCAGCAACAGCAATTTACATTCCCGATTGATACGTCAATGAATGTGGAAATTGTAGCGAATCGTAAAGCCCTATCTACTGTCCGCAATAAAAAGAAAGAACTGAAAGACTTGGATAACCACGCTTGGCAAAGTGATAATGAAACCAGCTCCAATGTGGCGGAAGCTCTGGAAAGTGTGAATGAGCTGGAAACCAATTTAGACCAAAGCAAGGAATCTATGTACAAGCTGTCTTATGTGGTAAGGGTATCAGCAAATGATCTTGACGAACTCAAACGTCGTTGTAATGAAGTGAAAGATTTTTATGACGATTTAAGCGTAAAACTGGTACGACCATTTGGGGATATGCTCGGCTTACATGAAGAATTTTTACCTGCCAGCAAGCGTTATATGAATGATTATATTCAATACGTGACCTCTGATTTCCTCGCTGGTTTAGGTTTTGGTGCTACTCAAATGCTGGGGGAAAATGAGGGGATTTATGTTGGCTACAGCTTAGATACTGGACGCAATGTCTATCTGAAACCTGCTCTTGCCAGTCAAGGGGTTAAGGGTTCAGTAACCAATGCGTTAGCGTCGGCTTTTGTTGGTTCGCTGGGTGGTGGTAAATCCTTTGCGAATAACCTTATCGTCTATTATGCGGTGCTTTATGGGGCACAAGCAGTGATTGTAGACCCAAAAGCAGAACGTGGCAGATGGAAAGAAACCTTGCCAGAGATTTCCCATGAAATCAATATCGTCACTCTGACTTCTGATGAGAAAAACAAAGGCTTACTTGACCCTTATGTGATTATGAAAAATCCCAAAGATTCTGAATCACTGGCTATTGATATTCTGACATTCCTTACGGGGATTTCCTCTCGTGATGGGGAACGCTTCCCAATCCTTAGAAAAGCCATTCGTGCAGTAACCAATAGTGAAGTACGAGGGTTGATGAAAGTGATTGAGGAATTACGGGTTGAGAATACGCCACTAAGTACCAGTATAGCCGACCATATCGAAAGTTTTACAGACTATGACTTTGCACATTTATTATTCAGTAATGGTTATGTGGAGCAGTCTATCAGCTTAGAAAAACAACTGAACATTATACAGGTTGCGGACTTGGTACTTCCCGACAAGGAAACTTCCTTTGAGGAATATACCACTATGGAGCTTTTATCCGTTGCTATGCTGATTGTCATTAGTACCTTTGCTTTAGACTTTATCCATACAGACCGAAGCATTTTCAAGATTGTAGATTTAGACGAAGCATGGAGCTTTTTACAGGTAGCACAAGGAAAAACACTATCTATGAAGCTGGTTCGGGCTGGTCGTGCTATGAACGCTGGGGTATATTTCGTGACCCAAAATACAGACGACCTCTTAGATGAAAAACTGAAAAATAACCTCGGCTTAAAATTTGCATTTCGTTCCACTGACCTTAACGAGATTAAAAAGACCTTAGCCTTTTTTGGTGTAGACCCAGAGGACGAAAACAATCAGAAGCGATTGCGTGATTTGGAAAACGGGCAATGCCTTATCAGTGATTTATATGGTCGTGTCGGTGTGATACAGTTCCACCCTGTATTTGAAGAACTGCTCCATGCCTTTGATACCAGACCACCTGTGCGAAAAGAGGTGTAAATGTGAAACCATCAATAGTAAACAGAATAAAATCAAACTGGACGCTGAAACGTCTAGGTAAAGTGGCAATGACAGTGGCTTTCACACTTGTGATTGCCATTTTTCTTTTAGCCATGCTGGGAACGGTGGTTCAAGCTGCGGGCTTGGTAGATGATACGGTCAATGTGGCAAATGAATACAGCCGATACCCACTTGAAAACTATCAACTGGATTTTTATGTGGATAATAGCTGGGGCTGGCTTCCGTGGAACTGGTCGGACGGGATTGGAAAACAGGTCATGTATGGACTATATGCCATTACCAATTTTATTTGGACAATCAGTTTGTATGTTTCCAATGCGACAGGTTACTTAGTACAGGAAGCCTATTCCTTAGACTTCATTTCCGCTACAGCAGATTCCATTGGTAAGAATATGCAGACCTTAGCTGGTGTGAGTGCAAACGGATTTTCAACAGAGGGTTTCTATGTTGGATTCCTCTTACTCTTGATTTTGGTTCTTGGGGTTTATGTTGCCTATACGGGACTGATAAAGAGAGAAACCACAAAGGCAATTCATGCCATTATGAATTTTGTGCTGGTGTTTATCCTATCGGCTTCCTTTATTGCCTACGCTCCCGACTACATTAAAAAAATCAATGACTTTTCATCAGACATCAGTAATGCCAGTTTATCACTTGGCACGAAGATTGTCATGCCCCATTCCGATAGTCAAGGCAAGGACAGCGTGGACTTAATCAGAGATAGCCTGTTTTCCATACAGGTTCAGCAACCGTGGCTACTGCTTCAATACAACAGTTCAGACATTGAAAGTATCGGTATTGACCGTGTGGAAAGCCTGCTCTCCACCAGCCCAGATTCCAACAATGGCGAAGACAGAGAAAAAATTGTTGCGGAAGAAATTGAAGACAGAAGCAATACCAATCTAACCATTACAAAGACCATTAACCGTTTAGGTACAGTCTTCTTCCTATTTGTCTTCAATATTGGGATTTCCATATTTGTATTCCTATTAACAGGAATCATGATTTTCTCGCAGGTACTTTTTATCATCTATGCTATGTTTCTGCCTGTGAGCTTTATTTTAAGCATGATTCCATCATTTGATGGTATGTCAAAACGAGCCATAACAAAGCTCTTTAATACCATTTTGACACGAGCTGGAATCACATTGATTATTACGACAGCATTTAGTATTTCAACCATGCTCTATACCTTATCGGCTGGTTATCCGTTCTTTTTGATTGCTTTTCTACAGATTGTGACCTTTGCAGGAATCTACTTCAAGCTGGGCGATTTAATGAGTATGTTTTCTCTACAGAGTAACGATTCTCAAAGTGTGGGAAGTCGTGTGATGAGAAAACCTCGTATGCTTATGCACGCTCACATGCACCGTCTACAGCGGAAACTTGGACGTTCCATGACTACTCTAGGGGCTGGGTCTGCCATTGTTACAGGTAAAAAAGGACAGTCGGGTTCGGGGAGTTCTGCAAGGACACAAGCAGATCACTCCCGACCAGACGGAAAGGAAAAATCAACACTTGGAAAACGTATCGGTCAAACCATCGGTACAGTAGCTGATACCAAAGACAGAATGGTAGACACTGCTAGTGGTTTGAAAGAACAGGTTAAAGATTTGCCGACCAATGCAAGATATGCAGTATATCAAGGAAAATCCAAAGTAAAAGAGAATGTCCGTGATTTAACCAGTAGTATTTCTCAAACCAAAGCGGACAGAGCCAGTGGACGCAAGGAACAGCAGGAACAAAGGCGAAAAACCATTGCGAAGCGTCGCTCTGAAATGGAACAGGTCAAACAGAAAAAACAGCCTGCTTCTTCTGTTCATGAAAGACCGACTACAAGACAAGAACAATATCATGATGAACAGACCTCAAAACAGTCTAATATTCAGACTTCATATAAGGAATCTCAACAAGCCAAACAAGAGCGTCCAGCAGTTAAGTCCGATTTTTCAAGTCCAAAAGTGGAACGCCAAGGCAATACCGTTCAAGAAAAAACCGTTCAAAAGCCAGCAACTTCAACCACTACAGCAGATAGAACTTCACAACGTCCAATCACAAAAGAACGTCCGTCTACTGTTCAAAGAGTACCACTACAAAATACAAGAAGTAGACCACCAATCAAAACCGCCACCATTAAGAAAGTCGGTAAGAAACCATGAAGTTGAAAACTTTAGTGATTGGTGGTTCTGGATTATTCTTGATGGTCTTCTCACTGCTTCTGTTTGTTGCCATTTTATTTTCAGATGAACAGGACAGCGGAATTTCCAATATTCATTATGGAGGTGTGAATGTTTCCGCAGAAGTGCTGGCTCATAAGCCTATGGTAGAAAAATATGCCAAAGAATATGGCGTTGAAGAATATGTCAACATACTTCTTGCGATTATACAGGTGGAATCGGGCGGTACTGCGGAAGATGTTATGCAGTCCTCGGAATCCCTCGGTCTTCCACCTAATTCATTGAGTACAGAAGAATCCATTAAGCAAGGTGTGAAGTATTTCAGTGAATTATTAGCCAGTAGCGAAAGGCTCAGTGTAGATTTAGAATCGGTTATCCAGTCCTACAATTATGGTGGTGGTTTCTTAGGGTATGTGGCTAATCGTGGAAATAAATATACCTTTGAACTGGCTCAAAGTTTCTCAAAAGAGTATTCAGGTGGCGAAAAAGTGTCTTACCCCAATCCCATAGCCATACCTATCAATGGGGGCTGGCGATACAACTATGGCAATATGTTTTATGTGCAACTGGTAACGCAGTATCTTGTCACAACAGAGTTTGATGATGATACGGTACAAGCCATCATGGACGAAGCACTGAAATATGAGGGCTGGCGATACGTTTACGGTGGAGCTTCCCCGACTACTTCTTTTGATTGTAGCGGACTGACACAATGGACGTATGGAAAAGCTGGAATTAACTTACCACGAACCGCACAACAGCAATATGATGTGACCCAGCATATCCCACTATCGGAAGCACAAGCTGGCGATTTGGTTTTCTTTCATTCTACCTATAACGCTGGCTCTTATATTACTCATGTTGGGATATACCTTGGCAATAACCGTATGTTTCATGCAGGCGACCCAATCGGTTATGCCGACTTAACAAGCCCCTACTGGCAACAGCATTTAGTGGGAGCAGGACGAATCAAACAATGAGAAAGGAAGATTTAATGATGAAATTTAGAAAAAATCAGAATAAAGAAAAACAGATACCAAAGGAAAAGAAACCTCGTGTCTATAAGGTCAATCCTCATAAAAAGGTTGTGATTGCCTTGTGGGTACTTTTAGGGCTTAGTTTCAGCTTTGCGATATTCAAGCACTTTACAGCTATAGATACTCATACTATTCACGAAACAACTATCATAGAAAAGGAATACGTTGATACTCATCATGTAGAAAATTTTGTAGAGAACTTTGCGAAAGTCTACTATTCATGGGAGCAATCCGATAAGTCCATTGATAATCGAATGGAAAGTCTAAAAGGCTATCTGACAGATGAACTTCAAGCTCTCAATGTTGATACAGTACGCAAAGATATTCCTGTATCGTCTTCTGTAAGAGGATTTCAGATATGGACGGTAGAGCCAACTGGCGACAATGAGTTTAATGTAACCTACAGTGTAGACCAGCTCATTACAGAGGGAGAAAATACAAAGACCGTCCACTCTGCTTATATAGTGAGTGTCTATGTAGATGGTTCTGGAAATATGGTACTGGTTAAGAATCCGACCATTACCAACATACCTAAGAAATCAAGTTATAAACCAAAAGCCATTGAAAGTGAGGGGACGGTTGATTCCATTACAACCAATGAAATCAATGAGTTTTTAACGACGTTCTTCAAGCTCTATCCTACAGCGACAGCCAGTGAACTTTCCTACTATGTGAATGACGGGATATTAAAACCAATCGGAAAAGAGTACATCTTTCAAGAACTGGTAAATCCTATTCACAATCGTAAGGATAATCAAGTCACGGTATCGCTGACAGTGGAGTATATCGACCAGCAGACCAAAGCAACGCAGGTATCTCAATTTGATTTGGTACTTGAAAAGAACGGGAGTAATTGGAAGATTATAGAATAACAAATATTGGTACATTATTACAGCTATTTTGTAATCACGTACTCTCTTTGATAAAAAATTGGAGATTCCTTTACAAATATGCTCTTACGTGCTATTATTTAAGTATCTATTTAAAAGGAGTTAATAAATATGCGGCAAGGTATTCTTAAATAAACTGTCAATTTGATAGTGGGAACAAATAATTGGATGTCCTTTTTTAGGAGGGCTTAGTTTTTTGTACCCAGTTTAAGAATACCTTTATCATGTGATTCTAAAGTATCCGGAGAATATCTGTATGCTTTGTATGCCTATGGTTATGCATAAAAATCCCAGTGATAAGAGTATTTATCACTGGGATTTTTATGCCCTTTTGGGCTTTTGAATGGAGGAAAATCACATGAAAATTATTAATATTGGAGTTTTAGCTCATGTTGATGCGGGAAAAACTACCTTAACAGAAAGCTTATTATATAACAGTGGAGCGATTACAGAATTAGGAAGCGTGGACAGAGGTACAACGAAAACGGATAATACGCTTTTAGAACGTCAGAGAGGAATTACAATTCAGACGGCGATAACCTCTTTTCAGTGGAAAAATACTAAGATGAACATCATAGACACGCCAGGACATATGGATTTTTTAGCAGAAGTATATCGTTCATTATCAGTATTAGATGGGGCAATTCTACTGATTTCTGCAAAAGATGGCGTACAAGCACAAACTCGTATATTGTTTCATGCACTTAGGAAAATAGGTATTCCCACAATCTTTTTTATCAATAAGATTGACCAAAATGGAATTGATTTATCAACGGTTTATCAGGATATTAAAGAGAAACTTTCTGCGGAAATTGTAATCAAACAGAAGGTAGAACTGCATCCTAATATGCGTGTAATGAACTTTACCGAATCTGAACAATGGGATATGGTAATAGAAGGAAATGATTACCTTTTGGAGAAATATACGTCTGGGAAATTATTGGAAGCATTAGAACTCGAACAAGAGGAAAGCATAAGATTTCATAATTGTTCCCTGTTCCCTGTTTATCACGGAAGTGCAAAAAACAATATAGGGATTGATAACCTTATAGAAGTGATTACGAATAAATTTTATTCATCAACACATCGAGGTCAGTCTGAACTTTGCGGAAAAGTTTTCAAAATTGAGTATTCGGAAAAAAGACAGCGTCTTGCATATATACGTCTTTATAGTGGCGTACTGCATTTGCGAGATTCGGTTAGAATATCGGAAAAGGAAAAAATAAAAATTACAGAAATGTATACTTCAATAAATGGTGAATTATGTAAAATCGATAAGGCTTATTCCGGGGAAATTGTTATTTTGCAGAATGAGTTTTTGAAGTTAAATAGTGTTCTTGGAGATACAAAGCTATTGCCACAGAGAGAGAGAATTGAAAATCCCCTCCCTCTGCTGCAAACGACTGTTGAACCGAGCAAACCTCAACAAAGGGAAATGTTACTTGATGCACTTTTAGAAATCTCCGACAGTGACCCGCTTCTGCGATATTATGTGGATTCTGCGACACATGAAATCATACTTTCTTTCTTAGGGAAAGTACAAATGGAAGTGACTTGTGCTCTGCTGCAAGAAAAGTATCATGTGGAGATAGAAATAAAAGAGCCTACAGTCATTTATATGGAAAGACCGTTAAAAAAAGCAGAGTATACCATTCACATCGAAGTTCCACCGAATCCTTTCTGGGCTTCCATTGGTCTATCTGTAGCACAGCTTCCATTAGGGAGCGGAGTACAGTATGAGAGCTCGGTTTCTCTTGGATACTTAAATCAATCGTTTCAAAATGCAGTTATGGAGGGGATACGCTATGGCTGTGAACAAGGATTGTATGGTTGGAATGTGACGGACTGTAAAATCTGTTTTAAGTATGGCTTATACTATAGCCCTGTTAGTACCCCAGCAGATTTTCGGATGCTTGCTCCTATTGTATTGGAACAAGTCTTAAAAAAAGCTGGAACAGAATTGTTAGAGCCATATCTTAGTTTTAAAATTTATGCGCCACAGGAATATCTTTCACGAGCATACAACGATGCTCCTAAATATTGTGCGAACATCGTAGACACTCAATTGAAAAATAATGAGGTCATTCTTAGTGGAGAAATCCCTGCTCGGTGTATTCAAGAATATCGTAGTGATTTAACTTTCTTTACAAATGGACGTAGTGTTTGTTTAACAGAGTTAAAAGGGTACCATGTTACTACCGGTGAACCTGTTTGCCAGCCCCGTCGTCCAAATAGTCGGATAGATAAAGTACGATATATGTTCAATAAAATAACTTAGTGTATTTTATGTTGTTATATAAATATGGTTTCTTGTTAAATAAGATGAAATATTTTTTAATAAAGATTTGAATTAAAGTGTAAAGGAGGAGATAGTTATTATAAACTACAAGTGGATATTGTGTCCTGTATGTGGAAATAAAACACGATTAAAGATAAGGGAAGATACTGAATTAAAAAAATTCCCCCTCTATTGTCCGAAATGCAGACAAGAAAATTTAATTGAAATAAAGCAGTTCAAAGTAACTGTGATTACAGAGCCAGACGCAAAGACGCAGAGCCGATAAAATGAGATTAATACAATCTCATTTTATCGGCTCTTTCCGTTATGTATGGATTCTTTTAATTAGTCTTCGATGTTTCTTGCTTCGTTGATACCGCTGGCTAAAGATTCCATTAAGGATAGTTCTTTGTCTGTAAAGCTATCCATGTATTTCTCTATCTGTAATCGTCGGGTGCTTTTTACCAAGTTATTAGCAGGTAAGAAAAATTCATCAACGGAAACATGAAGTAACGATACAAGGTCATAAAGAACTTGTATGCTGGGGTGTTGCCCTTTATTTTCAATATTAGTTAAGTACCGTGGGTCAATTTCAATCAATGCTCCCACTTGTTCACGAGTTAAACCTCGTTTCAATCGAGCTTCTTTAATGGCTAAACCAAAGGCTCTAAAATCATATTTATCTTCTTTTTTACGCATAGTAGACCACCTCTATACATTTTATTGTTCCTACTGAATTAAAAACAGGTATAGAAAAACGTGTTATATGGTTTATAGGTTTATATTTAATAAAAAGCACTACTAAACGCCAATAAAAAAAACCGTTATATGGTAGTGCTATTTACGCTGTTAAAATATTGTATATTACTTCCAAATGGCGGTTTGTTGGAGGTCAACGTCGCCATGAAGTACATCATATACAATAAATTTCCTTACATTGGGTTCTTGTCAAAAAAAGTCGTCTATCTGCAATAGATAAGTACGTCCACCAATGTGGTTTTATAAATCATATAGATAGAATAACAGAAGCATGTAAACAGAGAAATAAATCTGTTTATATGCTTTTTTGGCTATTCAGAACTTTTTTACAAAGTTTATTTATCAGTAATGCAACAAATCCCCCTTTCACATTGGGACTAAGAGTGAAAGGAGATAAACGAGCAAGGCTCACTTCCTTTCCTAGACAGAAAGGGGGTGAGAAACATGAAACCATCTTCTTTTCAGACCACAATAGAAAATCAGTTTGACTATATCTGTAAACGTGCTATGGAAGACGAGCGAAAGAATTATATGCTTTATCTTTCAAGGATTGCAAAGCGTGAGGTGTCCTTTTCGGATGTTGGCGATTATCTTGTTAGCCAGTTTGCGACAACAGATAACTATTCAACTGACTTTCAGATTTTTACACTCAATGGGTTATCAGTAGGCGTTGAAAATGATTTGTTGAGTGAAGCATTACGTGAGTTGCCAGACAAGAAACGTGAAATTCTACTGCTGTTTTACTTTATGGACATGAGCGATTCAGAAATTGCAGACCTGTTGAAATTGAACCGTTCTACTGTCTATCGGCATAGAACCAGTGGACTAGCCTTAATTAAAAAGTTTATGGAGGAATTTGAAGAATGAAAACACAATATCCTATGATTCCCTTTCCTCTCATTGTAAAGGCAACAGATGGCGATACCGAAGCGATTAACCAGATTCTACATCATTACAGAGGGTACATAACGAAGCGTTCCCTACGACTTATGAAAGATGAATATGGCAATCAAAGTATGGTCGTTGATGAAGTCTTACGTGGAAGAATGGAAACCAGACTGATTACAAAGATTTTGTCATTTGAAATTAAGTAATATCCTCTCTCCTTTCGTGGAAGCGTGCTAAACCATTCCACGCTTCCCGAACAGGGAGGTTTGTTATTCCACCAAAGCATATTGAGCTTTCAATGTGTTTTGATAGGCTAACGAGCCATTGTTCTTTGAAAACTGAATAAAAGTAATCGAATACGTTTCGATAAGAAAAGAGCCAACGGAACTAACCGCCATGACCTATCTTATAAAGATAGCGAGCGATTCATGTTAGTGATCCGAGAAGCAATCTTTAGCAGGATTGCCTGCAACGACATTCTTATCGTGATAATGATACTCCCATACAGTCAATAGTCCGAGCGTGATAAAACCGTCGCAGGCAATGAGTATGGCTACATGAGAACCATGCAGGGGTGGAACTCCCGTGAGCTTTGCTAAAGCTGTTCGATTGCTGGTAAAACAACTTTTATGAAATCCAAATAAGTGATTTGGAAAGGAGGATTTTATGAAGCAGACTGACATTCCTATTTGGGAACGTTATACCCTAACCATTGAAGAAGCGTCAAAATATTTTCGTATTGGCGAAAACAAGCTACGACGCTTGGCAGAGGAAAATAAAAATGCAAATTGGCTGATTATGAATGGCAATCGTATTCAGATTAAACGAAAACAATTTGAAAAAATTATAGATACATTGGACGCAATCTAGCGTCGCCAAAGGGTCTTGTATATGATAAAATAGTATTAAGTCGTATCAAGGCTCTTTCCATAAAGGAAAGGAGCAAATGCCATGTCAGAAAAAAGACGTGACAATAAAGGTCGAATCTTAAAGACTGGAGAGAGCCAACGAAAAGACGGAAGATACTTATACAAATATATAGATTCATTTGGAGAACCGCAATTTGTTTACTCGTGGAAACTTGTGGCTACAGACCGAGTACCAGCAGGAAAGCGTGATTGTATCTCACTTAGAGAGAAAATCGCAGAGTTACAGAAAGACATTCATGATGGTATTGATGTTGTAGGAAAGAAAATGACACTCTGCCAGCTTTACGCAAAACAGAACGCTCAAAGACCAAAGGTTAGAAAAAACACTGAAACTGGACGCAAATATCTTATGGATATTTTGAAGAAAGACAAGTTAGGTGTAAGAAGTATTGACAGTATTAAGCCATCAGACGCTAAAGAATGGGCTATTAGAATGAGTGAAAATGGTTATGCTTATCAAACCATCAATAACTACAAACGTTCTTTAAAGGCTTCATTCTATATTGCTATACAAGATGATTGTGTTCGGAAGAATCCATTTGACTTTCAACTGAAAGCAGTTCTTGATGATGATACTGTCCCTAAGACCGTACTAACAGAAGAACAGGAAGAAAAACTGTTAGCCTTTGCAAAAGCTGATAAAACCTACAGCAAAAATTATGATGAAATTCTGATACTCTTAAAAACAGGTCTTCGTATTTCAGAGTTTGGTGGTTTGACACTTCCAGATTTAGATTTTGAGAATCGTCTTGTCAATATAGACCATCAGCTATTGAGAGATACTGAAATTGGGTACTACATTGAAACACCAAAGACCAAAAGTGGCGAACGTCAAGTTCCTATGGTTGAAGAAGCCTATCAAGCATTTAAGCGAGTGTTAGCGAATCGAAAGAATGATAAGCGTGTTGAGATTGATGGATATAGTGATTTCCTCTTTCTTAATAGAAAGAACTATCCAAAAGTGGCAAGTGATTACAACGGCATGATGAAAGGTCTTGTTAAGAAATACAATAAGTATAACGAGGATAAATTGCCACACATCACTCCACATAGTTTGCGACATACATTCTGTACCAACTATGCAAATGCAGGAATGAATCCAAAGGCATTACAGTACATTATGGGACATGCTAATATAGCCATGACGCTGAACTATTACGCACATGCAACATTCGATTCTGCAATGGCAGAAATGAAACGCTTGAATAAAGAGAAGCAACAGGAGCGTCTTGTTGCTTAGTAGTACAAATGAATTTACTACTTATTTACCACTTCTGACAGCTAAGACATGAGGAAATATGCAAAGAAACGTGAAGTATCTTCCTACAGTAAAAATACTCGAAAGCACATAGAATAAGGCTTTACGAGCATTTAAGAAAATATAAAAAGATAATTAGAAATTTATACTTTGTTTATTCTAAAAAATACACACCCCTCATAATAATAAATAAACAAGTTATGAGAGGGGTATAGACATGCAACAGAGAAAATTCATTTTTCTTGAAGTAATAGATTCAGGATATGCAGTTCATTCTAAGAGTTTAAAGGGACATATCCAATTAAATGAGAGTAAAGGTAAAACGACAGCTAAAGTATTTATTGAGGGAATAAAGTCTGAAGAATACGGAATAGATGTGTTTTTAGAGGGGCAAAAAGTAAAGAATGTGGGCAACTTTACTGGTCAAAATAAGGTGGATTACATTATTACCGTAGAAGAAAGCTTAGAAAAGATTGAAGCTATTGCAATCTATCCTTTAAGAGATCCTAGAAGCATTGTCCTTGTAGCCTATCTAGTGAATAGAGATTCTATTAATATCAAAGAGATTGTTTACTTTAAAGGAAATCAAAAAGTATCGGAAAAAAAGAATGTCTCTAAGGCTATCGAAGGGAAAAAAGAAGTTAAGAATAACGAATCAGAAGTAGTTAAAGTTAAAGAGCCAATTAAAGTAGAAGAACTTAAGGAGCCTTTAGAAGAAAGTTCCACTGATGAGCTTAAAAATGAGGATAAAGATGAGATCATTACTCCTGATTTAAATTTTTCTGAAACTACGGAAGAAAATCCTACGGTAGATAGAGAAATATTAAAAGAAACAATAGAAAAAAAATATGCGGACAAAATAAATGAATCTACTCCAAAATCTGAGACGGAAGGATGCGATAAAACAGAAAATAAAGGGGGGATTTTTAATAATACTATTTTTTATCTATGGGAGAATTTAGATAAATTAGATAATATTCTTGAACTAGCAGATCCATTTAAACAACGTATTCAAAATCATAAATGGTGGTATGTCAAGGAATTTGATACAGATATTCAATACTATTGTATTTTGTACAATGGCTATTTAATGCCTATGATTTATCCCTTTATGAATTATAAAAATATTCATGCTATTTCAAGAGACTGGATTTTTGGCGTAGTAACAGAAGATTCAGGAGATAAAAAGTTGCTAAAATACTTTGTGTATGGCATACCAGGAAGATTTTATATGCAAGAGCAACCTTTTAGGGGCAGTACAGGATATTTGTATTGGCAATCTGAAGATGTAGTAAAAAGCGAACCCATGGGTTATTGGCTACTCTATGTAGATGTACATACAGGAAAGATTGTCATTCCGAGAAGACCAGTAAAGCCGCCATTAAATAAGCAAATTATGCATAATAATATGTAACAAGAGAAAACTAGTCCTGTGACTACAACAGTCACAGGACTAGTTGATATTAAAAAGTAAAAATAAATAATAGGAGAAAACTATGTTCTCCTTCATTAAAGCCATCAACGGTGGCTAATGTGTTTTGCTTACTACCTTATCACCTTACCAACTTATCGCCTTAATTTTTTGTAAAAAAATTATTAATAAAAATTGGTAGCATATTTAGTCCTCTATTTTATCACAATAATACTATCAACTGAAAAGAAGGAGGACATAAATAATATGAAAAAGAAGTTTATTACTGTAGTAACAATCGTTTCTTTAATAGCTTTATTAGGTGTTGGATGTACTACGAATAGAGATGATGCTGCAAGAAATAATACTACAAGAAACAATTCTTATGGTGAGGGTATGTATAATGTGGATGATTCTAGTACTAATGGCAGACAGAGGGGATTTGTAAATCAGTATGATACAAATACCAATTACGATGGCTTAGGTAATTCTAATGGTATAGATAATATGGTGCGGAATAACGGAGCTAGTAATTATAATTACCGCACAAACAATAATGGAAATACAAATAACAATGGAACAAACAACAACTATAGAAATTCTGCATTAGGGGATTCAGCTTTAACAAATCGTATCGAAGAAATTTGTAATAGAAAAGATGAAGTTCAGGATTCCACTGTTGTAATCAATGATGATACTTGTTACGTAGGTTTGGATTTAGATAATAATCAGTTAAGTGAAAAAACAAAAGAAGCCCTTTCTAATGAAATAAAAAGAGAAGATCCAAGTATTACCAGAGTGTACTTTACGGAAGATCGAGATAGAATAGAAGAATTTATTAATGGTACAGGCGATACTCTTAATGCAGATTGGAATAAATTAGAGAACATATTTAGATAATTGTTTAAACGCGAAGGTAAAAATGCTTTCGCGTTTTTATTTAGCTAAGAAAGTTCTACTTTTAGACGTAGCTCCTACGCGGGTCATTCTGAGCCCTAGTGAAGAATGTTGACCTAAAAGGAATACACCCCAATGCTAGTAACTAAAGACTAGCGATTAATGCACAGCAAGGGCTTCTCTATATTATACTGGTCTTATTATAGACGTATAATTATTAAAAAAATTGTGCAGATTTATATTAAAATAGAACAAAAAAGTATTTATAAAATGTTTTATGGATATAATGTAAAAAAACTGCAAATAATAAATAGAATTTGTTATTGACATGGTTTGCATGAATCTGTTATAATATTTTAATTTGACTTATTCAATTTGATGTGTTATAATTTAAAAATAGAGGTGATTGAATGAGTAAAAATATGACTATATCTGAAATTAAAGAAGGATTGTCATCGTATGTAGGTCACAGAGTAATGTTAAAAGCAAGCAAAAGTCGAAAAAGAGTTGTTATAAAAGAGGGAATAATAGAAGGAGCATATCCTAGTATATTTGTTATCGAAGTTGAGGAAGAAAACAAAAGTCCAAGGAAAATGTCATTTTGTTATTCAGACTTATTAACCCGTAATGTAGAATTGACATTATGTGATAGCGAACAGAATATAGTATATGGATAAAAACTGTATAATATACAGTTTTTTTCGTGTAACAAAGAGGCAAGCGAAAACACTAAGTTTCTATTAGTGTTTTTTGTTTATACAAGCAAATAGCTTGCTAATTTGCTTGTATAAGCACAAAAACACGCAAATGAAAGCGTACGCTTTCATTTGACGAATGTCGCGACCTTAGCAGCAGTTTCATCGCTGCCAAGGTTGCAGAATGAGTGGTAACGGCTAAAAATTCATACCCACCTGCGAATGATCCTATTCACCCTAAAAGAGCTACCATTGGTGGCTCTTTTTACCTTGTGTAATAGGAAAATCCTACTTTTAACATTAGCTCCTGCTCAGTCATCCTGAGCGCAAGCGAAGGATCTTGACCCAGAGGGAATCCCCTAATGCTAGTGACTAAAGACTAATTGCTAGCGACTAATGCGCCGCAGGCGCTCTTCTTAAATGAACAACAAAACTCTTGCATTTCTCTTCTGAAATGTGTATAATTATAAAAAAATATGTAAAGTTATTCATATTTAGCAGGGTTTAAAGCTTTAAATATGAATATTGATGTATATTATGCATTGAAAAGGGGGAGGAGCAATATGGCGGTTCATTTAAAAAATAGGAGTTTACTAACATTGAGAGATTATTCTCAAGATGAAATAAATTATTTATTAAATCTTGCATTAAGCCTTAAAAAGAAAAAGTTATTAGGTATACAAGATAAGAGATTATCAGGAAAAAACATCGTGCTGATTTTTGAGAAGGCATCTACAAGAACCCGTTGTTCTTTTGAGGTGGCAGCTTATGATGAAGGTGCTAATGTAACGTATTTGAGTAATAGCCAAATGGGAAAAAAAGAATCTCTTGAAGATACAGCTAGAGTATTGGGTCGATTTTATGATGGCATTCAGTTTAGGGGATTTAAACAAGAGACCGTTGAAAAATTAAGTAAATACTCAGGAGTGCCAGTATGGAATGGCTTAACAGATTTATATCATCCTACTCAAATATTAGCTGATTTTCTAACAATAAAGGAACATGTCAATAAACCATTAAAAGATGTAAAAATTGTTTACATAGGTGACGCTCGAAATAATGTGGCAAATTCGCTGATGGTTGGTGCGGCAAAGATGGGCATGAAGTTTGTAGAAGTAGCTCCTAAGGAATTGTATCCAGATAAAACGCTTCTAAAAGATATGAAAAAAGTAGCAGCTAAAACTGGCGGAACCATTGAAATAACCGACAATATAGAAGAAGGTATAAAGGGCGCAGATGTCCTTTATACGGATGTTTGGATTTCTATGGGTGAAGAGAAAAAAGAAGAGGAGCGAATTAAATTACTACTTCCATATCAGATTACAATGGACACTATAAAGAAAACAGGAAATAAAGACGTGATTTTTTTACACTGTCTTCCTTCCTTCCATGACTTAAATACAGAATTTGCACAATATATTTACGAAAAGTACGGTATCAAAGAAATGGAAGTAACGGATGAAGTGTTTAGAAGCCACCATTCAAAAGTATTTGACGAAGCAGAAAATCGCATGCACACCATTAAAGCAGTCATGGTAGCTACCCTTTGATTGCGAAGCAATCAAAGGGAGTCTTTAGACGCTAGCCCCTAGCGATATGTCACCGAAGGTGACAAAATCTAGTGACTAGAGACTAGTGACTGGCAGCTAAAAATGACCAAATAATAAATATTTTTATTGTTTGGTCATTTTTTGTCCCTTTCCTTAATAAAGATATTAAGAAAGAAATTATCGTGAAAATATTAAGGGGGAAATAATATGCCTTTTGAATTGGTTAGAGAATACATTACTCTAGATCAAGAAGTAAATGCTTTTAATACACAGACAAGTTTAGAAGAAATTATAAAGATACCGGACTTTAAACCTAATATGAGAAGTATTCTCCACATTAATGGAGAAGTAGATCCATCTTCTCAAATCATTGAAGGAAATGTACTGAATATTGAGGGAGACGTAAATTACAAAGTGTATTATGTAGCAGAAGGTGGTTATTTAGATTGTGCGGAAGTTGTGGCGCCTTTTGAGTATTCAGCAGAACTTAGCGATTTAGAAGGAGACGTAGAGTGTCTCATCAAAGCCAATCTTGAGCATGTAGATTATCGAATTACAAATAGCCGTAAAGTAAATATTCGAAGCATCATTCAGGTTGAGGGCAAGATGATTAAAAAGAGCAATTTCCCTCTTTTAGCAGATGTAAAAGAAATGGCCAATATTCAAAAATTACAAGACAAAATCACCATTACCGTATCTGCACTAAAGGACATGGAAGAACTATCCTTTAATGAATCCGTTACTATGGATGAAAAAGATGAATTGTCATTAAAGGTTATTGACAGCTCATTTGTATTTTCAGAAATGAAGTCAAGTAAATCTCCTAGTGGAGTGCTAATTACAGGAAAAGTAAATATTGATACTTTATATTCAGAAGATACAGAGGAAAGAAAAGAATATAAAAATATTCACCATAGTGTGAATATTAGCCAATTTATTGAAAAATATGGTGTGGAAAATATTGATGATTTCTTCTATGCACCCAAAATTAAAAGCCAGAACATTGACTTTGCATTAGACCCAGAAACAGAATTGCTATCTTTAAATTATGACTTTGTAGTCAGCACAGATATTACTTTCTATGAAAGTATAGAAATTGAAAACATACAGGACTTATATAGCCCAGAAGTTAAAAGCAATATTGAAAAAGAGGTTATAAAGACGTATTGCTTAACAGAAGATTTTCAAGGTGATATAGCAATCAATGACGAAATCACCTTTGAAACTGAAATGCCTGTAGAAAAAATATTGTTATCTGATGCCCAAATATTAGTTAGCTCTAGTGAAATAGCAGATAATCAATTGAAGATTGATGGAGTACTTAAAACATCCTTTCTTCTATCTGAAATAGAAATGATTGAAAAAGTAGAACAGGAAATCCCATTCTCTTACAGTATAGACATTAAGAGTGATGAGCAGGAATTATTTGATTTTAACATTGCTGTAGATCAACTACAATCTACTTTAAGAGGTAATTCTATTGGAGTAGAATCAAATATCATAGTAAAAGGAAACTTCTTTAAGAAAATTAAATTAAATTTAGTGAAATCAGTAAATGAAGTAGAAGAAGAGGTAGTAGAAGAAATAGGCGAATTTTACAGCATAAAAGCTCACTACAAGCAACCACAAGAAAGCCTATGGGAAATCGCTAAAGCAAACAGCACTACAGTAGATAAATTATTGACGGATAATAAGTTAGACGGGGAAGAGCAAGTTGCAGATTATGCGCCGCTGCTGATTTTGAAATAAGGTGGTCAGGTGATCGGGTGGTCAGGTGGTCAGCGAAACCTTTCTCGCCTTTAGGCGAGTTAGGTTGCACTTCCCTCATCTTACTTCTCATATCTCAGCACATAGGGAGAACAGTGTTCGTCCGTAATAAGCCACTATTTGTGGCTTGTTTTTATGTACTAGGAAAGTTCTACTTTTAAATTTAACTATTATATAAGCTATCTTTATGTGTAGTTGAATCTTTGACCTATGAGATTCGACCCTAGCACTGATGGCTGGTAGCTGATTGCTGATGGCTAAAGTGCCAGAGGCACTTTCTTGTATATTAGGAAAGTTCTACTTTTAACCTTAACTTCTAGTTCAGTCATCCTGAGCGTAAGCGAAGGATCTTGACCCAAAAGGAATACCCAAATGCTAGTGACTAACTAAAGACTAATGACTAGCGACTAATGCGCTCTTCTTGCATTACAGCAGTAGCAGCTAATTATCGTTCAACGGCAGCTCAACGCGTGAAGAGATTGTCTTGACCTTAAAGGAATCACTGGGTACTAGAGACTATGGACTCGTAATTAGCGATTAAAAAAATACGAATTCACCTCGCCACCTAAAATGATAATCGTACTCGAAAAATACAGCCAAACGAGTAGTGCAAAAAATCCGCCTAGACTTCCATATAGAGTAGAATAACTATTATTGTAGTTGTTTACGTAATAAGCAAATAATGTAGAGGCTATTGTCCAGCTGACAGTAGTAAATATGGCGCCTCCAATGACATCTTTAAATTTTAACTTATAGCTTTTGCAGCTGGGTGCGTATTTATAAATAAAAGAAAAAGTTACCACTGAAAAGAGTATGGTGATGATATATCTTATATAAACCCAAATAACATTAAAATTACTATGAATTCCTAAAAAATCAAACACCATCTCACCGATTACCCTTCCAAATACCAAAGAAAAAAGCATAAGCACCAAGGTAAGTACAAATAAAAGAGTAAAAATCAGGGACAAGGTATATAAGTGAAAAAATTTCCGACACTCATCCTCACAATAGGCTTTGTTTAATGCCACGATTAAAGCACGAACACCTTTTGATGCAAAGTACAGAGCAAGTAATAGAGACATAATATTAATAGGCTCAGCAGATAATACCTCTGAGAGAATAGAGGTAACAGTAGTATAAGATGGACTAGGCAGCACCGATTTTAAATAGGTGTAGAGATCTTGCGTAGGCAAGTTAAAACTCCCTAAGATAGTAAAGATAAATATCAAAAGAGGGATAAAAGACAATAGCAAAAAGTAAGATGTTTGAGCTGATAAATAAGCAAAGTCATTTTCTTTATAATTTGTGTACATATATTTAAAAAGTTTCATAACAATTCTCCTTACCCTTTATTTTTAAGCTTTATTTAAGAATTATACCTTAAAATACTACATATCAACACTAAGGTTATCCCCCTATAATAATCTTTATGTGCAATGGAAAAGGTCAGCGAAGGCTGGCCTTTTCTTGCTTTTTGCGGAAAGTGGACGGTTGGTATTAAATAATTAAGTTTTAATGAACAATGAAGAATGAGTAGTGAACATTGAACAGTACAAATATGCGAGTTTTATTAGTCTTTTAAATTGTTCATTATTCACTGTTCAATATTCATTGTTCACTGCGACATAAGTCGCATATTTGACCGCCTGACCACCTGACCACCTTAAAAAAACAATATTAGTAACAGCATAAATTTTTTTCCTAAACTGGCAAATACTAAACCATATGCTTTAGAAAGAGGGTTTGGATTTGAAGAAAATAACGGGATTGTTGCTTTTTGTTTTGCTGTTTTGCACTGCTTGCGCATCAGGGAATACAAAATCTCAAGGTGATAAAGAAAAAGAATACACCTTTTTAATTTATATGAATGGCTCTGACCTAGAGAGCGAATATAGTGCAGGGACTGAAGACTTGTATGAAATGATGAAAGTAGGCTCAAATGACAATATAAACATCGTTATTGAAACAGGGGGCACAAATAAGTGGAATAACTACTATATAGACCCTAGCCAAAATCAAAGATGGCTAGTACAAAAGAGCAATATGACACATTTGGCAGACTTAGGTCAAAAGAATATGGGCGATGGGGATACCCTAAGAGACTTTATCACTTGGGGAGTAGAAAATTATCCTGCACAAAAACATGTCTTGATCTTATGGAATCATGGTGGTGGAGCAATATCGGGATTTGGATACGATGAAAAGTATAATTATGATACACTTCTTTTAGCAGAATTAAGACGAGGTCTAGATGAAGCGTATAAGACTACAAATAAAAAACTAGAGATTATCGGATTCGATGCTTGCCTGATGGCTTCTTTAGAAACGGCTAATATGGCAGCGCCTTATTCTAATTATCTTGTGGCTTCAACGGAATTAGAGCCGGCTATGGGTTGGGAATATAGCTCCTTTTTAAAAGAAGCCGCTAAAGGCAATATAGATAAAATTGAACTTGGTAAAGCCATTGCAGATGGATTTAATAAAGATGCTCAAGCCAGATCTCAAGGGGACTTTGTCACTTTATCCATCATCGACTTAAGAAAAACAGACGAATTAACCAAGTCCTTTGAAAAATTTATAGGCAAAGCCAGCGAAACCATAACCGATTTAGGGACCTTCAATCAGATTTCCAATAGTGTAAGCAGATCTGAATCCTATGGTGGACAATCTCCTGAAGAGGGATATAGCAATATGATTGATTTAGGAGACTTAGCAAAAAACTTAGATTCTCAGTATGCAGAGGATAAGGAACGTATTATTGAAGACGTAAGAGATGCGGTGGTTTATCAAGTAAAGGGAAAATCTAAGCAGGATAGTAGCGGGATATCGGTCTATTTTCCTTATTACAATAAAGAAAACCTCGTATATGAGCTACCAATATATCAAACCATAGGCTTTTCAGAAGAGTACAATCAATTCTTAAGCAGATATACAGAAGTAGCGTCAAATGACCAAACAGGAGTAGAGCTAGCAAGTGAAAGTATCCAAAATAGAGGTGGAAATTATCGTCTGGCAGTAAAAGAAGAAGATGCAAGGAATGTCAGCAATTCCGTGCTAGTATTAGGAGAAGAAATAGACGAAGAACAAATTTTATTATATGGTGGTAATCCTAAGACAATATACGACGAAAAAATAGGACAATTAGAGGTAGACTTTAATAATAAATGGATGAGCTTAAATGGTCATTTAGTATATACTTGTCCGACAAATATTCAAGAGGATTATATTATCTATTCTCTTCCTGTGATCCTCAACGAAGAATATGCAAATATAAGAGTAGCCAAGTATGAAGACGAAGAGGAATACAAAATCATAGGAGCGTGGCACGGAGTTATACCAGAAAGCATGGCAGTAAGAAAAGAGACGATTCCTATAAATCAAGGGGATGTGATTAAGCCTTTATTTAAAATCTACAATACAAACACAAAAGAAACAGAAGATGTCCAAGGAAAACCTTTTATAATAAAAGAAAAACCACAAATTCAATTGATGGATTTACCGAACAAGGATTTTGTTATAGGTTTTTGTATCGATGATTATGCATTAAATCAACGATATTCAGAATTTGTGCCAATTGTTGAATAAGGTGATAAGACCAGCTAAGTCTTGTCAATAATTTTTTTAAGAAATATTATTATCGGTTTTTTAGTATAGCAAACAAACCATTATCAAAACACGAACAATGGAAAAGTTAACTATAAAAAGTGATGTTTGAAATTATGCTGCGGTGAGATGATGATTTTTTAAGAACAATACTTGATGTTCT